>JAOZUP010000001.1:1773-45870 GCA_029938595.1 Thermoanaerobaculales bacterium
ACGGGAGGAACTTCGCGAGGTCCTGCGGCGTCGGGCATTCGATCCGGAGTTCCTTGCCCGTGGCCGGATGGGGGAGGGTGAGGGAGGCGGCGTGGAGCAGGGGACGATTCGCCTCATCGGCTCGCTTCGAGCCGTACAACCGATCCCCGAGGACCGGGTGGCCGACGGCGGAGAGGTGGACTCGAACCTGGTGGGTTCGTCCGGTGATCAGAAGACATCGGACGACACAGAGACCGCCGTGGAGTCGCGCCACAACCTGCACCTTGGTTCGCGCCGTCCTGCCGCTCTCGTGGCAGCGGAAGCGCCACCGGTGGCCGCGGTCGCGGGCGATGGGCCGATCGATCTCGAAGCCGTCCGTGGTCGGATGGCCTTCCACGACGGCGAGGTAGGCCCGCTCGACCTGGCCCTCGGCCCAGGCCCGGGTCAGGGGAGCCAAGGCGCTCGAGTTGCGGGCGAAGAGCACTGCGCCGCTGGTGATACGGTCGAGACGGTGGAGCATCCGCAGGAAGGGCCGTTGCCCGGTGCTGAGGGCGAGTGCGAGCAGCACCTGGTGATCGAAGGATGGATCGTCGGGCGATCGGTCCTCGGCCGGCTGGGAGAGCACACCCGCCGGTTTTGCCGCGACCAAAAGAAACCGATCGTGAAAGAGAAGGTCCGGAGTCGTAATCTCGGGCAGTGGAGGCACCCCGAGCTCCTCGGCGGGGCGAAGAACATCGACCACGTCACCGAGCGTGAGCGCCCGGGACTGAACCCGCAGAGGGTCACCGTTTCGCCGCACGAACCCGTCCGCCACCAGCCGTCGTGCGGCGCGACGGCTGAGCTGGGTGGTTTCGGCTAGAAACACGTCGAGACGCTCACCCTGCCGATCTGGGCCAACCAAGAGCCGGGTGAAGTCGGTCACATTTCGGGCTTGGCCACCCGGGTGGCCGGCAGGGCTCGGGTGCGCGCCCATGAGCGGATGGCCTTCAGCTGCTCCTCCATGGTTCGAGACAGGGGGATGATCTTGCTGAACGAGGACAGGAGGTCGTTCTGCGATACCTCTTCACCGCGCGCGTGGCCTGTGATTTTCGCCGAGACCACCGCCTGCTCGATTTCGGCGCCATTCCAGGTCCGGGTCGCCGAGGCGAGGAGGATCAGGTCGTACGTTGATGGGTCCATCCCGTTGCGCTGGAGGTGGATGGACATGATCTCCTTGCGCTCCTCGTCATTGGGAAGGTCGACGAAGAAGACCTGGTCGAACCTGCCCTTGCGCAAGATCTCCGCGGGCAGCAGATGGATGCGGTTGGCGGTTGCGGCGACGAAAACGTCCGCCCGGTGTTCCTGCATCCAGGTGAGGAAGGTCGAAAAGATGCGGGTATTGGATCCGGTCTCTCCCTCGTGGTACCCGGCGATTCCCATCTCGATCTCGTCGATCCAGAGAACCGCCGGCGACACCGACTCCACGGCCTCGAGAGCGCGGTGAAATATCCACTCCGCGGAACCCTGGACACCGGCGAAGACCAGGTTCATGTCGAGGCGAAACAGCGGCAATCGCCACTCGTGGGCGATCACCTTGACGGCGAGGCTCTTTCCGCAGCCCGAGATGCCCATCATCAGCACGCCTCGCGGCCGGGGAAGTCCCTGGGCGCGGGCTTCCGGCAGGAAGAGGCTCGATCGCTCCTCGACCCAGTCCTTGAGCTGGTCTAGACCGCCGAGCTGATTCAACGCCGGGTCAGGAGGGACGAACTCTAAAATCCCCTCCTTGCGAGTGATCTGTTCCTTCTCTTGGAGTACCTCGCTGAAGAACTCCTCGTCGAGGTCGGAGTGCTTCTCGAGCAGCCGCCGCAGGAGGTGCTCGGCCTCGGTGAGGGACATGCCCCTGAGTGATGAAACCAGCCGTCCGACGAACTGCGGGTCGATGTCGCGCCCGCCTAGCAGCGGGCCGACCAGGGCGGCAAGCTCGCTGTCATCCGGAAAGAGCGAGACCACCACATAGGTCAGAGGTTTGAGTGAGTCCGGGAGGTCGACGTTTTGCTGCAGCAGGAAGATGAAACGTCCGCTGTTTCGGATCTTGACGGCGATGTCCCGAAGCCGCCGGCAGATTCTGCGGTCATCGAGCATGTCGCCGATGTCTTTGAGCAGGTACAGACCCTTCGGAGCATCCCGGCCGATCCACGCCAGGGCCTCCATGGGGTCGCAGTGGTTTTCCGACCCCTGATCGATGAATCCGTCGACGCAGTTCCAGACGAACACCGGCAGCTCTTCCGGTTTGGCGGCAGCGGCAAAGCGATCGAGGAGCTGCTTCTGGCGTTCCTCCTCCGGACTCACCAGGAGGGTGATCGGATAGGCGGAGGCCAACGCCGTGCGGATCTGCTCGACGGTGCTGTGCATGACAGCCTTATTGTAGCTTGTATTCCGCCGAAGACGGCGGGCAGGCCAGGTCGCTTCACTGCTGGCCGCGACCGAAATCGCGAACCGCCCGTCCTGCGCGGCGTACGGCGCTCGTCGTGCGCGGCTGCCACGATTGGCGGGAGTGCCAAAGGACTACCACCATGGTGGCGGTGACGAGGGCGGCCGCCATCCAGGCTCCGGCCACTCGTGTGGACTCAACGGAGGTCGCGAGTCGCTCCATGTCGCCGGCGAACCACCAGCCCAGGCCGGACCAGACGCCGAGGTGGACAATAAGAGCGGCGAGATCGACGGCGGCAAATCGAGGCCACGGAATGCGCACCACACCGCAGGCCGCGAGCCAGGCGCCGCGGCCGAGCGGGAGGACCCGCGCAGGCACGAGCCCGAGCAGGGCACCGGGCGAGTCGGCGAGCCGCGCCGTGATCGTGCGGAAGCGGGCCTCGATGCGCGGAAAACGACCGAGCCGGGGGCGCAACCAACGCCCTCCGAGATAGACCACCTGGTCGGTCACGAAGTGGCTCACCACAACTGCGCCGAGAATCAGTGCCGCCGTTTGGGACGAGTGGCTGCGGGCCGCGAGAGCGCCCATGGCGACCATGAAAAGCTCCTCCGGAATCCAGTGACCGACGACACGGATGACCGGCGGCAGTGCGAGAGCGAGGATGACTGCGTGGGGTTCGAGCCAGGCGATGAGGTCGGCGATCTGTTCCAGCACGGGCTCGATTATAGCTGAATCCAACAAGCGCCGGTGTGAAAAGGGGACTAGGGGTTAGGAAGTTAGGAAGTTAGGAAGTTAGGAGGTGAAGCATTGGAACGTTAAACGTTTGAACGTTTGGGGCGTGGGGCCGCCATTTCTGTCATCCTGAGCGAGCGAGTTCGACTCGGTTGCTCCGCTCCCTCGCTTCCATTGACATAGGTGGGACTGTCAGTCTGAGGGGGACCAAACCCGCCAGCTCGCTATCGGTATCGCTATCGGTATCGCTACCGAATGGCCGGATTGGCACGGGGCACATCGATAGCGATTGCGATTCCGATAGCGATAGCGATCACGTGCCGGCCACCCGTTGGAAATTATTGTGTTGTCGGCCCGCACGGGCCCTGGATTGCTCGGGGTAGGGGTGGAGCTTCAGAACGTTAGACGTCTGGATATCTGATACGCGGCGCGGCGTCGAGGAGCATCCTGGTGTAAGGGTGTTGCGGGCGTTCGAGCACCTCGGCGGTTTGTCCGGTCTCCACGAACGATCCGTGGTGCATGACGGCGACCCGCTCGCACACCTCTCGCACGACCTCGATATCGTGCGAAATCAAGATCAACGACAGTTGATGGTGGCTGCGCAGATTGTTGATCAGATCGAGGATCTGCGCCTGAACCGAGACGTCGAGCGATGAAACCGGCTCGTCGAGGATCAGCAGCCGCGGTTTGGGCGCAAGTGCGCGGGCGATGGCGATGCGCTGTCGTTCGCCGCCCGAGAAGGCGTTGGGTCGCCGTTGTCCGGCGCCGGCCGGCAGTCCCACCTGCGCCAGCAGGTCAGCCACGCGCAACCGACGCTGTGAGCGGTCGCCGATGCGGTGCGCCGCCAACGGCTCGGCGATGATCGTCTCGACCCTGAGGCACGGGTCGAGAGAGGTGCTCGGATCCTGGAAGACGGCTTGAAATCCTCGGCGCAGGGGGCGGAGCCGTGCTTCCGATAGATGGCTGATGGGATGGTCCTCGAAGATCACCGACCCGCGATCCGGGCGCTCGAGGGCGAGGAGCAGCCGGGCCAGGGTGGATTTTCCGGAGCCCGACTCGCCGACAATGCCGACGGCCTCGCCGGGCGCCAGCGAAAGATCGACGCCGTTCACCGCTCTCAACCGCTCCCCTTGTCTTCGCCCGGGGTAGCTCCTGACGAGATCCCTGGCGACGAGAATAGGATCAGCCACGGATTTCTCCACCCACCGGCTCCGCCAGCCTGCAGCGGACTCGGCGGCCTGGTGCGACCTGTTGTAGCGGGGGTTCTTCTTCGCTGCACCCGGGCTCGGCGATCGGACAGCGGTGGCTGAAACGGCAACCGCGGACCGCCGGTTGCTTGAATGACGACACGGGATTTCGAAGCGAGGGGCTGAGATGCTTCCGGCGACCAGGCACCGAGCCGAGCAACATCTCGGTGTAGGGGTGGAGGGGCGAAGAAAACACGGCTTCGGTCGGTCCTTCCTCAATTACCCGCCCGGCGTACATCACAATCACCCGCTCGACAGCGCTCTCGACAACCAGCAGGTCGTGACTGATCAACAGGAGCGCCAATCCCTGCTCGCGGGTGAGCCGTTCGAGCAGCTCGATCACCTTCGCCTGGGTGACGACGTCGAGGGCCGAAGTGGGTTCATCGGCGATGAGTAGCTGCGGCCGGCCGGCCAGGGCGAGAGCCAGCATCACCCGTTGTGCCTCCCCCCCAGAAAGCTCGTGCGGGTAGGCCCGGATGATGGTATCGGGTGAGTCCACCGCCACCTCGGCGAGCAGCGCGATGGCTCGGTCCAGCGCTTCGCGGCGCGTGACTCGATGGTGGCTGGAGACGGTTTCGGCGATCTGAAATCCAACCGTGTACACGGGGTTGATCGCCTCTGCCGCTTCCTGGAGAGCCAACCCGACCATGCCGCCGCGCAACCGGCAGAGCTCGTCCTGAGACGCCGACTGGACGTCGATTCCACCGGCTTTCGAAGATCCGCCCAGGACCCTCCCGGGATCCGGCACCAGCCCGAGAGATGCGAGCGCGGTCAGGCTCTTGCCGCTGCCCGATTCGCCCACCAGCCCCAACCTTTCACCGGCGGAGACCGTCAGCGAGACCGCTTCGACGGGGTGCGACCAGCCCCCAGCTGAGGACGGAAATCCGACCGTCAGGTCGTCCAACTCCAGGACGTAGTCAGGGCGCATAACGAAGGAGATCCACAGCGGTCACCGCCGGGTCCAACGCGGCGAAGAGGGTGGTTCGTTCGGGCGGGCGCCCCCAGCAGTGGAGGATCGTGTCGGCGGTGTCGAGGATCCCGTTGCCGTCGTCTCCGAGGAGAACGAACCAGTGGCTGCCGTGAACCAGGAGGTCGCCCGAGCTGACGTCGTTCTTCCATGCCAGAGGCCGGCCCCGACGGAGGATGCGATTGTCTGCTACGGACAGCCTCCCGAGAGGAGAGAGCCGGGCCGGGTCGAGGTCTGGCGAGCCGCTCACCGCGACCGCAGCAAGGGTCCAGGACGAAACCACGACCCGCTCGCTGACGAGCTCGGTGAATTGTCGGCCGAAAGCGGCGACCGTGACGTCATTCCATGAACCGTGTGAATCCTTCTCCGGTTCAAAGCCCGGAAGGCCAAAAAGTTCACCGGTGGTATGGTGCACCGATTCGGCAAGCTTGGCGGCCCGGAAAAGGGCCGGAAATTCCGGTTCGAAGAAGTGGCTGACATCGAGGGTGGTCACCGCCTGGAGAGGGCGCACCTTCTCGGCCTTTTCTGCCACCTCGACCCTTGCATACAGCCGGACAGTGCCCGCGCCCTCCGGGGCGACGACCGGCTGCCCGATATGGTCGTCGTTGTGGGTGTCCGGCATCCGTGCTGCGTGCAGACCCCGCCCCATCTCTGGCGCGAGATAGCTACGGTAAAGGAGGCGCTTTCCCGCGTTCTCGGCGGTGAGCTTTCCGCCGAGGTTGGTGCTCTCGATCGAGAACCAGAATACGCGGATGACGCGATCGTCATCCGGCCAGGAAGCCGTTTCGACGTGGGCGACCTCCACGCCATTGATCTCGAGCTCGCTGACCGGGGCCAACCAATGGTCGTCCCGACCTTGTCGCGTGACACGGATGGCGAGGGCCGCCTCGACCGTTTCCCCGGGGGCCGGATGGCGCGGGCCCTCGCGGAACACCGGGTCGCTCGCGATTGCGGTCACAACCCGCGCCTCGGCTAACACAGGTCTCCGCCTCTCCTGTTGGTGCCCAATAAAAAAGGGCAGAACGATCACCGCGGCAATGATGGCAAAGATCGCAAACGGCAGCTTCCAGTCAGAGGTCATGGATGAATTGTAGCGCGCACCGATGGTTGAGTCCGCGTTTCTCACCGCCTCGCTACTGCGGCCCGCGATATGCCGCAATCTGCGGCGTTTTCTCGCCTCGGGGTACTCAACGTACTGCCAAGTATGTCTCCGCGCCCCTCATGCTCAAAAACGCCACATCTCACAACATTTCGCGGGCCTCGCAAAGCGACGCGGTGAGAAATGCGAGCTAGTTCTCGTCCAGAAACGGCGCTTTTTGGCAATTTCATCGTCAGACGGCGGATTCCCTTGTGCGGCGTACTCGAGTACGCCTCCGCGGAAATCCTTGTCTTCCTGGAACTTGAACAAAAATCGCTCGTTTCTGGATCGAGAACTGCGCAGTTCCCACCAGAGTTTCTGGATGGGAACGAGCTATCATCCGGTGGTGAACACGAAGCAGTTGGAAATAGGGGTTTTCGCATGATGGACCCAATGGCGGGAGTCGTCGTGGTTCATTTTGGAAATCCCGAATCGACCCTGCGCTGCTTAGCCTCGGTTTCCGAGGATCCGTCGGAGGTGGAGCGACGCATAGCCGTGGTGGACAACTCGGGCAATTTCGACGCTCGGCGATGCGATCCCGGCGTCACGGTGGTCAGCTGCCCCGACAACCCGGGCTACGGAGCGGGCGCCAACGCGGGTCTTGTCGAGATCGACCAGGAACGAGAGTGCACCCTGTACCTTGTCCTCAACAACGACACGGTTATCTGCCCGGGCTTTCTGACCGCCGCGGCGCATGCGCTCGAGGTAGGGGTGGGAGCCGCGGGCGGACCGGTCCGCGACGCGACCGAACCGTCCCGCCTCTGGTACGCGGGCGGGGGCATTAACTTCGCCACCGGAACGGTGTGGCAGCGGCAGTCCGAGGCAGCTTCAAAGAGACGTCGTGATGTCGGCTTCATCCCCGCGACGGCGATGGCGGTTTTGCCGGCGGCCTGGCGGGCGGTGGGAGGGTTCGACCCCCGGTTCTTCCTTTACAACGAGGACGTGGACCTCTGTCTGCGTCTGCGGCGGACTGGATGGCGGTTGTTGTTCGAGCCTGGAATGATATGTGAGCATCGGCTCGGCGGCGCCACCGGTTCCAACGAACGGTCACCGCTGTATCTCGAGAATCTCACCCGGACCCGGCTCCTGCCGTTCAGATCGTGGCCTTACCGGCTCTACCTGGCGGGGCTCCACACCGCGTACAATTCTGCGCGCGTTCTCGGGCTCGGGCTGCAGTACGGATTCCGGTGCGGGCCGTACGTGTCGGCGGTGGCGCGAGGCCAATTTCATGCTCTGGAGACGGTGTTCGACTAGGGAGTTTCTTGAGCGGGTTATGGCGATTGGGCATGCGATCGAGCGCCGAAGGCGCGACAGATTCATAGCCTGGGGCGTCAGCCCCAGGTGGCGAGTACCACAAGACCATGGAGCCCTGAAAGGGCGACAGATTGTGGCTGCGGCGTCAGCCGCGGCCACCATCTTCCGGTTGTCTGTCGCCGCTTCGCGGCTGGTCCGAGCCATTACGACGAAACGCGGGAGGTAACTGAGAGTGTGAGTTGGGGCGGTCGCCTCAGCGTTGCGCCGCCTGGTAGGTCTCATCGAGAAGCGTCACTATGCGAGCCGGATCGTGACGGGTCGCAACCATATTTCGTCCGGCCACGGTCAGCTGCTTCCGGAGCCCTGCCTCCTCATTGAGACGCCGGATGGCGTCAGCAAATTCGCGCCCATCACGGGCCAGGAGGAGCTCGCGGCCGTCATGGGCCTCGAGGCCTCGCACGGCCTCGGGTGTGGCGACGACGGGTATGCCGCGCGCCCAAGCCTCGATGATTTTCATCCGGATGCCCGAAGCGATGCGCAGGGGAACCACCAGGATTGCCCCGCGGCAGAAGATGTGCCTGCTGTTGGAGGGTGACGGGTGCCAGGATGTTGCTGGCGTGCCCAGGCTGGCGTCGATCCCGAATACGTGGGCGTGGGCCTTGGGGTTCTCGCGCCGAACGTCGTCCCAGATCGAGTCGAAGAACCACGAGATCGAATCGCGATTCGGGAGCCAGCCGCCCCCCAGTAAGAGGAGAGGTGGAGCACCCGATAGCTCCTCGCTGCCGGTGGGGAGATCGCTGGGGAAGGGTGGGGGAATAATGTGGATGCGGTTCGCGCGCATGCCACGGCCGCCCGCCAGCGCTTCACCGTCGCAGCGGGTGAGCACCACCGTTGTCGATGCCGTGCGAACTGCGCGCGCCTCGGCTGCCGCCATCTTTCTCGCCTCGCCGCGGGCGATCCATCCAAACCTCGGGCGGACGCCGCCCACCATACGCCACAGATGGCTCTCGACGTTCTGCGCGCGGAGGACGATCGGTGGCCGCCCGACCCGTTCAGGGACATTGAAGATCGACTGCACCTGCTCCGCGTGAATGACGTCGTATTCCTGCTGGTCGAGCTCCTCGCGTATGACCTGCAGGAGTGCTTTGTGGGTGTGGCGAAGAACAGACATCGGTTGCCCCGTGAGCTGTGCCCTGATCATTGATGGCAGTAGTCGTCCGGGCCGGCAGGGAACGAGGCGTGGACGGCAGACCTGAGCGATGTGCTCAACCGCCCCCTGGCGAGTGGCGCCGAGATCCGGTGCGACAAACGTCACCCGGTGCCCGCGAGAAGAAAGCTCCCTCAACGTGTGCCACATCAGGAGCCTGCCGCCATCCGATGTCGGGAACGGCGCCTTGGTTGCGATGAAGAGAACCCGCATCCCTGTGGCGGTGGATGGACGACAGCCCGACGTCATCGCGTGGTCCGTGCGAGGGACGAATATGTTGACGACACGGTGACGGCCTCCGCGAGGATTGTCGCATGGCGTCAACCGTGGGCCGGCGCCTGTCACGTCGTGCTGCCGGATTTATTGCGGGTGGCAGTTTGAGGTGTCCAGCTCCTCGAGCGCCTTCAGCGCATCGATGTATATGGAGGTTTCGGCCTGCCAGTGACTCCTGTGATCCTCCGAGACCAGCGGCGTTGCGAGACGGCGCCCGAGGAGGCGCAGTCTTCCGCCGATCTGCAGGGCACGGTTCGACCTTCGCGCTCCCGTCGATCCCCGTCGTTTGCGGGCGAAGCGCAGCAGGTCGGTCCACATGAACTCCGGATGTGCGGAACCCGCCGAACCTCCGGACTCCGAAATCGTACCGCCGTGATGATGGAGGACCGTGAAATCTGGGAGAATCTTGATCTTCCAGCCCGCTTCGACCGCACTCTGGCAGAGGTCGAGATCCTGACAGTAAAAACGGTAGCCGAGGTCGAAGGGCCCGACCCCCTCCCAAACCGATCGTCGCACGGCCATGGCGGAACCCGCGACCCAGTCCACAGGTCCGCCGCCGGAGCCGGACGGGGGGCGCAACCAGCGCCAGCCCGGCATCCTGCCCAGGAGAGCCGGAATGCCGGAGGCGAGAGCAAAACACCATGCAGGTGTCGGTCTCCGGCCACCGCTCCACTGGGGCGCACCGTCCAGATGCTTGAGCGCTGCCCCCGCAATACCGAGATGCGGGTCTTCAGCGAATGCCCTGAACACGGCGCCGAGAGAGAAAGGCTCCACCTCGGTGTCGCTGTTGAGCAGGAGCAGTAGATCCCCCGACGCCCTGGCCATGCCGTGGTTTGCCGCGACCGAAAACCCTTCGCTCTGGGGCAGGCGGACCACCACGTGCCGAGGGTACTTGCGGAGCACCGAGTAGGCGGTGTTGTCCGAACTCCCGTCATCGACCACGACCACCTCGTCCGGCTGCGGGTCGCACAGCCACAGGGAGGCCAGACAGCGCAGGGTCAGCTCGCGGGTGTTGTGAGTCGGAACGACAACGGAAAGTTTCGGCATATTCGTCATCAGCGGTGAACCCATCATAACAGCCGGGAGCCGACGCTAAGAGCTTGCGTGGTAGTATCTTGTGGTGTCGATCACACAAATACCCATTCTCGTCAACTCGGCTGACGAGAAGTTCAGCAGCATCAAGGAACTCCGTGATCTTTTCAACAACTCGCACCTGTTGATGAACCTCGTCCAGCGTGATCTCACGGTGCGTTACAAGCGGTCAGTGATCGGGTTCTTCTGGACAATGTTGAATCCGCTTCTCCTCATGATCATCCTGACCATTGTCTTTTCCACCATTTTCCGATTCGCTGGGATCGAGCATTTCGAGACGTACTTCTTGTCTGAGTACCTGGTTTTCGGGTTCTTTTCCCAGACGACCACAACCGCGATGGGAAGCATGGGGTGGAACGCCTCACTCATGAAACGCGTGCGCGTACCAAAATCCATCTTTGCGATTTCCACCACAATCTCCGGGCTCGTCAACCTCGCTCTGGCATATATCCCGCTTTTCGCCATCATGATCGTTCGCGGCGCCCCAGTCTGCTCAACGGTCTTGATCTTGCCGTTGAGCTTCTTGATCATCGCCATGTTCACGTTAGGGGTGTCGCTGCTTCTATCGGCATTGGCTGTCTATTTCGATGACGTCCAACAGATGTGGCAGGTGGGGACAATCGGCCTGATGTATCTGACCCCCATCATTTATCCAATCAGCATTATCCCGGAGAGGTGGCTCTGGTTGATTCGTATCAACCCTCTCACCCAGCTCTTCAAACTTGCCCGCGACCCGGTGTACAACTGCGCGCTGCCGTCGGCCCACGTGTTTACGGCCTCTCTAGTCGTATCGGTGGTCACACTTGGAGTGGGTTGGGTGGTTTTCAATCGCCTCGCACGAGGTTTCTACCTTCACATTTGAGCGCTCTGGAGGACAGGTGGGCGAACCGGCAGTTGAGTTTCGAGACGTTTCGTTGCAGTATCGCCTGCTGTCGGAACGAGGCATCGTGTCCTTCAAGGAATGGGTGATTCGCCGGCTGACCTCTAAAATGACCTATCAGGAGCTGATCGCACTTTCACACGTGAGCGTTTCAGTCGAGAAGGGTCGTGCCCTGGGCGTCATCGGCCACAACGGTGCAGGAAAGTCGACCTTTTTACGACTGGCGGCAGGTATTCTCGTTCCCACCGAAGGCGTGGCGATCATGCGTGGGCGGTTGGCGCCGGTCATCGAACTCGGACTGGGCTTCGAAGCAGAATTGACTGGACGCGAAAACATTTTTTTCAACGGTGCCCTGCTCGGGCGATCGAAAGCTGAGATGGCGACACGTGTCGACGAAATCGTTGAGTTTGCCGAGCTGGCGGATTTCATCGACCAACCGATCCGCACCTACTCGACAGGGATGGTAGCCAGGCTCGCATTTGCGGTTGCGACGACGGTTGACGCCCAAGTCCTGCTCCTGGACGAAGTGTTGTCGGTGGGAGATGAGAGCTTTCGTCGCAAATGCAACGAGCGGCTTGAAAGCTTCCGACAGGCCGGCGTCACCATCCTTCTCGTCTCACATGATCTTGGCGCGGTGCAGAGCATCTGCGACGAAGCGGTGTGGCTCGAGCACGGATTGATCCGCGGACACGGACCGGCGTCGGAGATCGTGGCCCTGTACAGGACGTCAGTAGGTGATGAAGCAGTCGTAGGTGGTGCGGTTGCGCCAGTCTCAGTGGTTCCAACCTGACATGGCCCGCCCGGTCATCTCGGTTGTCATCCCGACGCGCGATCGCTGCACGATCCTCCGGTTGACTCTCGAAGCGCTCGCCCGGCAGGAGGGCGTGGACGGCACATTCGAGGTCATTGTCGTCGACGATGGCTCGACCGACGGCACCCTCGAGATGCTGCGAACCAGTGACTTCTCGACGTTCGATTTGAGATCGGTCCCGCTGGAGCACGGCGGGCCGGCCCGTGCCCGCAACTGGGGCATCTCGGAGGCCACGGCTGAAAGGATTTTGCTTCTTGGCGACGACATGATCCCCGCCCCCGGGAACTTGAATATCCACCTCGCAGCTTCGGGCGAGCCCGAACGAGGGGTGCTGGGGATGATCGAGTGGGACCCGGAGCATGAGATTACTGACGTGATGCGGTTTCTCGCGCCCGAAGGTCCGCAGTTCTGGTTCAAAGGTCTTGAGGAAGGATCTCTCGTTCCAACGACGTCCCTCGTTAGCGCCAATCTTTCAGCACCCAGGCGGTGGTTTCTAGAGGAACCGTTTGACGAGAGCTTCACAGAGGCCTGCATGGAAGACACCGAGCTCGGCTACCGGTGGTGGCGGCGAGGATGGGTTATTCGGTTCCGGCCCGGGGCGGTCTGTCACCACCGCCATTCCTACCGAAGCATTGAGCCGTTTCTCGAACGACAGCGTCGTGCTGGACGTTGGACGCGGTTAGCGGTATGGCAGCATCCTGCTCTTTTTGCCACGTTAGTGGCCCGACCGGTAGCTTTGGCGCCGCTGCTGGCGGCTCGTACAGGTCTACGATTTCTCGGGGGCCGTGGCCGGCGTGACGATGTATGGGACCTCCACTGCCGCTGGAAGTTTGTAACGGGTTTCGTCAGAGGCTAGTGACCCTCGTCGGCCAAGTTCTTCCCGGAGCCGAGCTCATTCACGTAATTTGCTGTCAGGGGCGGCGGTGAGGTGGAGGTGCGGACTGGGCAGCCAAGCAGGACTGATTTCCAGATAAACGCCGCTGCCTGATAGGATAGAGCGCGTAGCCTGATGGAGAAGCATCGACAGTGAGGATTTTGTCACGTTGCACCGAACTGGCCGGCAAGGCCATCACATCCTGCAAACCCCACATACCTTACATTGCACTGCTCTGGGGCCTCATCTGCATACCGTTTGGGCCGGTGATCTTCTCGGACGGCAGTCTCGTTCCGTCCGACATTCTTTACACAATGGAGCCCTGGTACTCCGAACTCGGGGAGGTTGCCTCTTCCCACAACGTGAGTGGAGTCTTGACTCTGGACTCGATCGACGCTGTGTACACCGTACTCCCGGTTGCACATGCTACTCAACGCCAGTTGCGCGGAGGGCATCTACCGATCTGGGATCCGGACATACTTACCGGATTCCCGCTTGGAGCCTTTTCCCCGCTGTACCCTTTCCAGATTTTGGCATACCTGATCCTCGCACCAGAGACCGCGCTGAATGCTCTGGTCATTTTCCACCTGTTCCTGATTAGCCTGTTTGGATATTTCGTGGTCACGAGCCTTGACGCCCATCCGCTGGCCGGTGTGCTGGCCGGGCTTGTGGCAGCGATTAACGCCATGGTTCTATACTATTTAATCGCGCCGGGGATGCTGCTGGCTATAGCTTGGATACTGGGCCCCTTCCTCTGCTTCATACGTTTCAGGAGAAGCGGGTGCTGGAGGTGGACCATCGCGGCGGGGCTCTGCTACGGGATGCTCCAACTTACGGCCAACCCCCAGCTGGTTCTCTACACCTCTCTCGCCTATGGATTCTACGTTCTCGTATGGTCTGGCACCGAGCTATGGCGCCGCGAATACGCGCGGGCCGGACGCTATCTCATGCACAGCATCGGCATGGTTCTGATAGGCGTTCTTATCGGTTTGCCCTCTCTGCTGTTGATGTATCACTTCAGCCTCGGGGTTCAACGGGCACCGCAGGTCAAGGTCTTCACCGAGCTCGCCTCGTGGATCAGGGTGATCGTGCCGGATTACTGGGGCACACCGTCAGAACTGGCACCGGGATTCAGTAACAACACCCGCCTCTACATCGGTGTCCTACCTCTCGTCCTGGCCGGCATCGGGGCTCTGGCCGCACGTAAGCTGGAAGCACGATGCTTTGCTTTCATCGCAGGCGCATTCGCGGCGGTAACGCTGGGATGGCAGCCGTTCTCCACGATCTTTTACCTGTCCATGCCAGAGCTGTTCCTGGATCACGGCCGGGTGTTGGTACTTTCCAGCCTGTTGCTGGCGGTTTGCGCGGGCCTGGGAGCGGATGTCTTGCTCCGGAACAAGCGATACCGGAGCTGGGCTGGTGGTCTTCTCATGATGATCGCGGCGGGAGTCGCGGGCATGCTGATAGTAGTTTTGACAAATCCAACGCTGCGTCAGAGCGATCCCTTCTTCCACGTCCGCCTGGAGGCGACGCAGCTCGCCCTGACAGTCACACTCGTCGGCCTGGCGGCGGTTGCCGCCATGAGCTGGACCTCGATGCGCGTGGCAGGAGTCGTGCTCATCCTCGCGGTCGCCTTCGACCTGTTCGCGACCTTTTGGCTCTTCTTTGGAATCTTTCCGGCGGGCCTGATGCTGCAGCCTCCTCTTATCGAGAGGCTTGCGGAGCGGGTCAACACCTCTGGCAGTGTTCCTGCACGCGTGTTCTTTGTGGAGGGCGACGTCAGCGGCCCAAAGCCCAAAGTCCTGACTTACTTTGACATTCCTCAGATAACAGGCTACACGTCGCTGCCGTCGGAACGCTACAATCGCTATACATTTGCCAGCGGCGCCCGCCGCTACGAGAGTTGGTTCTGGCTGCGTTTCATGGAAGTTGAAAAGCCTCGGGTTCGACTTTTCGACGCGCTTGCGGCAGAGTACGTTCTTCTCTGGCGGGACGAGGTCATCGACGGGGAGCACCGGACTCCCTTGCTGGCTGAGGTGCCTCGCGAGGCGCTGCAGCTCTCACGGTATCAGCTGAGAACCCTGCCCGCGGAGGCTGCTGATCTGAAGATCGCTACCGACGTCCCGGAACACGGCCGCTCCTTCCTGCTGACCGGCCTTGCGGTGCTGGACGGCTCGATGGGCTACGAGATCAGAGTCGATGGGGAGTCCGTGCACAGCGGGCATCTGGCCAAGACCACGGAGATTCCGTTTTGGAAAGCGCTGGCTACGGAATTGAGTCCTCACGCAGGACATTTGGTCACAATAGAGTTGCTGGTAACCCCTGGTCCGGGCGCCTCTTGGAGATGGGTCGATCCGCAACTGCACTTTAACCCCGAGGAGGCCGATCTGGAGTTGGTGGACGCTGGAGGCCTCCTTGTATACCGCAACCACAACGCCTTTCCTCGAGCCTGGCTTGTATCCGAAATCCTGGTTGTACCACCTGACGACCTGGACAGGGCCGAATCAGAAGTCAGCCGATCTGAGCTAGATCTTCGCCGAGTGGCGATCGTAGAGAGCGGGCAGCCGCTGAGCCTGGGCAGACCCAGCCCGTCTGACCGGGTTGAGATCACGCGCTACGAACCCTCCCTGGTCGAAGTCCATGTATCGACAACCGAGGCTCGCTTTCTAGTGATGCCAGATCTCTTCCACAAGGCGTGGCGAGCAAACATTGATGGAGAACCTTCGAGGATCTTTGCTACGAACCTGACGATGCGTGGTGTGTTGGTCGCACCCGGGCAGCATAGGGTGACCTTCGAGCTTGGGCCCCCGGGCTTCAGGCTGTCGTTGTTTTTCTCTGGTATTTCGATCCTCTTGTGTGTGTCGGCACTCGTCGTCACCGCATGCAAGCGGGGGGCGTGCACAGCGAAGGAGGATGCTCAGCCATGATAGAGACTCGTGCGGCAATCCCCGCAGACCTGGCACAGGTTCGGCTCAACGAATTCGGCCGCCAATGGACCGCCGTCGGTCCTGAGGTTCTCGCGATTCTTCGCGTTGGAGCGATCCCTGTCTCGCCTTATTGAGTGGACCCGACGGAGGACGACCAGGCGCTCGTGTCGCCAGACTCAACTCCATCGGCAAAGACAAGACCCACCGACGGTTCGCCCACCCATACTGTCGTTTCGGAGAACGCGCCACCTTCTTCGGTGGTGGCAAAGATCCGGTACGTCGTGGTCACATTCGGGGAGACGGCCACCGAACCGGACGCCCCTTTCTCGCCGGGTGTCAGGCGGACGCCTGAGTCGAGGTCAACGTCAAGATACGTTCCTGCGGTCAACGTCCACTGAAGTGTTGCCGCTTCACCGCTGCTGATTACCAAGGGGGTGGCTGACAATACGATGGCTGATTCCGGCGCTGCGGTCACAAAAACCTGCGCCTGGACGCCGTCAACGTCCAAAGCGGAGATACCAGTGCTCGCCGACCTGGTTCCCGTAGTCGCTGCGAGTGGCGACCCGTTCAGGGTCGCCGTGGAACCGCTCCAGGCCCAGGCCACGAATGCCTCGGTGCTGCCATCCCCATCACCGGCGGCGCCCACTGGCAAGACCTTCGAGGGCACTGCGTTCAGGACGGCAATCGATGGGACGGACGCGAGCGCCACATTGTTGTCCTGAGACTTCTCGGTACTCGGCACGCCTCCATTTCGAGACACCGTGAGGGCGTTGAGTTGGGAGACGTTTTGCGGACTGACCAGAGAGTCCCTGTATACGTCCGTGCCAAATGCCGCCGAGTGGATTTCGTTGCGGTTGTAGACGACCCCGTTGATTGGGCCCGCTGCGCGGTCGTCATCAAAGATCGGCAGCCCGTCATTCGACGCGAACACGCAATCCTCCACCGCTCCCCCCATTGGGAGAGGCGAGCCCCCGAAGCTCACGATCGGCCCGGAAAAAATGGCCGCTCCAAATGATTGCCATGCCGTTTCTGCGGTTCCGGGGCTGAAAGCATTTTCCAGGAAGACACATTGGTCGAGATCGAGTTGACTGCCTTGCGCAAAGATCGCGCCACCGAACTGTTCCGCTGAGCTGTTGGCAAAACCGCTCCCGAAAATAGAACCGACAGAGTCGATGACGAATCTGAGGGCTCCTCCCGTGCTCTCGGAACCAATGGCGTCGGAGTCTATGAATAAGGAGTCAGTGACGGTGAGGTCGCCAAGCTCCACGCTCAATCCGCCTCCCAGACCTTTGCCGCCTTGTGGCGTTTCAGTGACATCGCAGTCGCTGAACACGACGTTCTGCAAGACGACTGAGGAACGGTTGGCCGAGGTGGGACCCATCTCGGCAACTCCAGCGAAACCGTACTCCCTGTTTTTGTCGCCGGCAACGTAGGCGCCTCCGGCAGTTTGAGCCACAGTCGTTACCGAACCGTACCTTCCCTGGATCAATGTGTTCGTTATCACGAGGGTGCCGTTGGGCCGATTTGTCGATCCGTCAACCGCAGAATCGGCGGAGGCTATGGCCACTGCCGCTCCGAATCCAGTGGACGCATCCCGTCCATCCACCCAGTTGCCCTGGAAAACCGAATCGTGGATCTCGAGGCGTGCCCGATAGGAGTTGGCGCCACCACCCTTTTCAGCTGTGTTGGTCACGAATCGAGAGTTAAACACCCTCGCGATCGTCTGGTTTTCTACGTGGAGTCCGCCGGCTTCGGGCGGTGAAGGGGTCGTAACAGAGTCATCCGCTTCTGCTCGATTGTCGATGAACGTACAGTTGGCGACCAGGACCTCCGTCCTTGGAACCTCGACCGGATCCTGCCAGGTTCCGATGGCGTAAAGGCCCCCACCAACGTATCCGGCGTCGTTAGCCGACAGACGGGTATTCGTGATGCGGAGGGTCGCGTTTCCCACGTGGATCCCGCCGCCGGC
The DNA here is from genome assembly GCA_029938595.1 of Thermoanaerobaculales bacterium. Taxonomy (GTDB): domain Bacteria; phylum Acidobacteriota; class Thermoanaerobaculia; order Thermoanaerobaculales; family Sulfomarinibacteraceae; genus Sulfomarinibacter. The sequence continues at coordinate 19,534 of JAOZUP010000001.1, forward strand.
GGCGGTGTTTCGGTGATTGGGCAGGGACACGGAGTTGTTGTTGAATTGCGAGCTGTGGATTACGGCGATGGAGTCGGTGCTGACCCGCAGTCCTCCAGCTTCGTTTTTGGCGACGTTGCCCTGCCACACGCACCGCAGGAAGTGGGCTGCAGAGGCAGTGACCACCGCGACGCCGCCTCCACCCGTTGTCGGGGCCAATGACGAGTTGTTTTCGAAGGAGCAGTCGATGAACGTGGCGTCGGCTCTGCTCAACGTGACGCCACCGGCTATCCCGTCGCTGGTCGACCTGCCATTGCGAATCACCAGGTTCTGAAACACTATGGATCCGCCCGCCGATGGCGTCGAGTTGTGGAGTTGGAAAACCGGTTGAATTCCTGCTCCGTCCAGGACTACGGATTCGGCCACGAGTGCCCGAATGGTGAATGCCTTTCCGAGATTGTTGTAAGCGAACCCTCCGGAATACGTGCCTGCAGCCAGCTCGACGATCCCGCCGTCTGGAACCATCGAAATGGCCTGGTCCAGGGTCACGGCATCGCCCGGAACGTGAATGACCGTCGTGCTGTATCCCGGTGTACTGGTGAAGGCAGCCGCCATCACCACGATCGGCACGAATAGACGTTGCCATCGGTCTTTTGGGAATGTCCAGAAAATCAACGATCGACCCCTATTCCACTTTAACAAGAGGTTGACTCACGTTCGGCGTGTTTAACAAGAGATTGACTCGCGTTCTGCGTGGACCGACGGTGCCCTGTGATCCCCGACACACGGGTCAGCTCAGTGTATCGACAACGATACGGGCTCGTATCACTCCGGGCTGTTCGGAATCAGATATCCGAGAGCACGGAGTCGTTCGACCTCTTCATCGGTAAGCGACGAATCGCTTGGAACAGAGACGACAGCCTCGTCAACCATTCCGGTGGTTGTTGCGACAATCGACTGTTGGCGAAGCGAAGTGGCGATGTGCCGCCATTCCGGGTCCTCGATCAGGTTGTTGCTTTCCGTCGGATCGTTTTGGACATCGAACAACTGTTCGCCGCTTGCGATACGGGCCACCAGTGGTGAGTTGCCCTTTGGATGGAGATGACGTTTCAGCACGTAGTCTCGAGGAAACGACCAACGGGAAATGTATTTGATGTGCTCGGTACGCACATAGTGTGCACCTGTGTTTGAGCTCGTGCCAAAGGCCAGTGGTGAGTCTTCCTTCCGGTCTCCGCTGATGGTCGGTAAAAGGCTCCGCCCTCGGAACGTCTCCGGGGCCGGTACTCCGATTTCGTCGAGAATGGTCGGTGCGACGTCAATGAGTCGGGTCAGCTCGTTCACTCGAAGGCCTGCAAAGCGGTTGTCCCCTAGCTTTATGACAAGGGGGATACGGATTTCGTCCTCCTTGAGGAACAACCCGTGTCCAATCCAGATCTCGTGATCAAATAAGCTCTCGCCATGGTCAGAGGTGACGACAATTGTCGACTTCTCGTAAAGCCCCGAGTCTTGGAGGAACTCGAGCATTTCACCAATGGCTGCATCCACTCTCATGATTCCCTCGTCGTACGCCGCAATGGTGTCTTCGACGCACCGGAAACGATCCAAATCAAGGTAGTCGTGGTACCCGAGAGTCTTGAAAACCGACATCGGTGGGTAACGAGTTTCCTCCGGATTGATGAGCTGCCGTAGCCGGCCGGCAAATGGAGACTGTGTCCCGTACGGGCCGTGCACATCCATGATGTGCCAGAAGACAAACACCCGATCAGCGGATGCGTCAGAGAGCCATTCCAAGAGACGCTGTTTTGTGATTCCGACCCCCCACCGCGGGGCCGGTCGCGGCGGCGCGGTGGCGTCGTAGTGATCGAACCCCCGGTCGAATCCGAATCGACCCAGCCAAGGAGTGTCCACAAATCCGGCCGAAGTCCATCCGGCCTCCGAGGTTGCCTCGGCAATCGTCACCAATTCACTCGGAATGTCCTTCTCTGCCGTGGTGCCATGGAAGAAGGGGTCCGTCGAGGTGAAAAGTGAGGCATGTGAAGGAATCGTCCAGGGCGATGGCGCAACCGTTTTGTTGAATACGACGCTGTCCTCAGCGAGTCGGATCAAGTTGGGAGTGGGGGCCATCCCCCCGTAAAGCTCCATTCGATCAGATCTGAGAGTGTCTACCGATATCAACAGGACCATCCCTGTTGGACGGATCGTCGATGAAATCTCGTACTTGATATGTGGATCTCCCCAGACCACCTGAGCGTTTTCGCACGATCCGCTCTGACACTCAGTTCGCAGCACGAGTTGGGTCGATTGACTGGAGCAGGGATCGAGAGAAACCTCGCGATCACCCCAGCTTTGGGCTGTGCGATCAGAAACATTCGACAGCTTCTCGCGGAGCAATTCAACCTCGGCGCCACCCTGGCCAAGACATGTGATGTGAGCCACTATTCCGTCCCCCGGGTGTCCAGGAGCCGCAACAGTTGAAGCCAAACCGAGCAGAAGCCGATTTCCTGGCCCAGATGGTACTTTCTGAAAAACCAGTGCGGACTCGACAGCCTGACCAATCGACAACCGGCGATCGAATCCTAATTGAATCCACCCGAGAGTGGCGTCGGGTTTCTCGTTACCATGCCGTTTCGCAGTGTGGAGGCTCGCCACCAGGTGGTATTCCTGCCGCGATGTTGTTGGTGCGATTTCTCGGGCGCTATCGCAACACACCGTCGCTGAAAAAAGCCCCGGGACCAATACGAGTCGGGCAAGACGGGCTGGACTAATGCGAGCACGATTGAATAGAATCCTACGTGTCATCAGTTGCCGATTGTAACAGCTGTAGCTGGGGAGATTTCAGTATGTTCTTCGAGACGGGAAACGCCGAATCGTGAGTCAACACGCTTCTTCATGATTCCTGTTAGTGACACCATGCGGCGTAGTAAAAGTCGGCCGGAATTTTCGGTCGTGATGCCGACGTACAACCGGGCCGCCACCCTGAAGAAGATGCTCGGTGCCTGGGAGAGACAGACTCCGGGTGATCTCCCTTTCGAGGTCGTAGTGGTGGATGACGGGTCCCAGGACGAGACGCCCGAAGTGATTGCCTGTTGGCAACCGTCGCGGTACTCGCTGGTAGGGCTGCGACAGGAAAACCAGGGACCGGCGATGGCGCGGAACTACGGGTTGGCGGCATCAATGGGGAAGTGGGTCCTCTTCACCGGTGATGACATCGAGCCGGCCCCCGACCTGTTGAAATGGCACATCGATTCCCACCGGCACCTGAATGACGATCGTTGGGCCGTACTGGGAAGAATTTCGTGGCCTCGAGAGCTCGAGGTCACATCGACCATGCGCCACGTCGACGGGGTCGGAGCGCAACAGTTCAGCTACCACTTCATGAAGGATGGCGACGAGTTCGATTATCGTCATTTCTACACCTCCAACGTTTCGGCATCGAGACGAATGCTCGACGAAGAGACTGCTGGCTTTAGCGGTGACTTCTCCGCGGCAGCGTTCGAGGATGCCGAGTACTCGTACCGACTCTGCCGCCGTGGGATGCGGATCGTTTACCAGGCGTCCGCGCGAGCTTGGCACCACCACCCCTATGATGCCCGCTCGTTCTTCAAGCGTCAGGTTTCGTGTGGGCGGATGGCCGCAGTTCTGATTCGCAAATGGCCGCAAACACGGCGGCTCATCGGCGGCCACCAGATCGCGCGATCGCGCCTTCGGGAAAGGCTAATTTTTGGCGCCCACCGGCGGCGTTTGAGAGAGGTTGGGGAGTGTCTCGAAACGGTGGAGGATTGTGCGCTCGAGCTCGCGTCGGGGTTCGATGTGCCGGCTACGACCGTGGTCGATCCGTTTCTGCAGAAGCTCTTCCACTACGGCTACCTCAAGGGTCTCGTGACGGCAAACAAGAGCGAGGGCGTGGCGAGGCGCCTGTGCGCCTTCTGGTTCACAAACCTAGTGGGCGATGGTTTTTTGAGCATTCGGCATGAGTTCGAAAAACGAGGCTCAAAAGCCGATGCCGAGAACCTGAACGGGCTTCTCGAATTAACTCGGCGTTAGCCCGCAGCGGCCAGGGTTGCGACGGCTGCTCCGTGGAAGGGGTGCGACGGGTCGATGATCGCGTCGTACGCCGGCGACGGCTGTTCAGAATTTCCGCGAAGCACAAGGAGTCGGTCGAGAATCCCGTCACAGCCGAAGCTCGGCATTGAGTTCCACGCCAGTTGGACGAGCTCGTCCAGGCCGGAGCCCTCTCCAAGGGAGGAGCCGAGCAGCCGATATGCGTGGCGGGCGACGACCCATTGGATCTCGAACCGCATCGGTCCGACCTCCGTCCCGGCACCCTCCTTGATCGTATTATCGGCGTGGACGCGGTACTTGACCAACGGTTCGGGAACCAGCCTGAGCCCTCCATGGTGGCATGCCGCCAGGATGAACTCCCAGTCATGAGCATAGCGCAGGGGTTGGAATCTTAGACCATGCTCCTCGACCAGGGAACGGCGGAACACGAGGTTCGAAGTCGTTGAGACAAAGTTGGTCTCGAGCAACGCCAACGCGGGGTGCCCAAGGTCGGAGAGATAGGGGCCGCCGGTCGGGGGCGGCCACGGCGGAAGGTTGTGCCAGCCCTCCTTGACCCCGAGCTCGTTTCCGTGGTCGTCGATGATCTGGATCCAGGAGGAGGCGAGTGCGGCTTCGGGGTGGGCGCGAAGCTCGTCAACGAGCCGGGGGAGGCGATTCGGTGGGAACGCGTCATCCGAGTTGAGTATGAACAGAAACTCGCCACGGGCGTTCTCCAAAGCGCGGTTGAGGGCTGCGTGGGCGCCGCGGTTCTCCTGCTCGAGGACGCGTACCCTGTCGTCGCGCGACACCAACCGAAGCCGCTCCCTCGAATCGTCTGTCGATCCGTCGTCGACGACGACGACCTCGATGCCATCGATCTCCGAAGCAAGAGCGCTCCCGATCGCCTCCTCGATGAAACAACCGTGGTTGTACGAGGGCACGAGCACGCTGACGGTGGGTTGGGTCATCTCTTCGGAAAGATAGCAGTTTCGTAGTCCGACACAAACCGCTCGGCTCCAAACCTGGCGCTGACCTGGAAGCGTCCACGGTGTCCCTCGCGTCGCCGTCGATCGGGGTCCATGAGTTCCCGGATCCCCGAAACCAGGCCGTCGATATTTCCTGGCGTGTCGACAACCACGCCGCCGCCGTCCTCCAGCAGGAGAGGAATATCTCCGACGCCAGGTGCGACGCACGGGATAGCCCGTGCGAGACCGTCGAGGAGGAAGACCGGCAGGCCCTCGAAGGACGAGGTGAGCAGACAGATGTCTATCGCGTCGTAGAGATCGAGAACGTCGCCCCTCATCGGCAGCCGGGTGAGGTTCGGAGGGCCGTCCCTACGCAGCTCGTCATCCACCGCGGCATCGAGGGGGCCGCCGCCCACCAATAGGAAATGAACGCCGTCGTTCACCAGGTCTCTTGCGACCCGTATCACGTCGAGGGGTCTTTTCTGGGGGTGCATTCGGATGAAGGTACCGACTACGACCTTGTCTTGAGGGAGATCAAGCGCCTCGCGTCGTTCATGTTTGAGCACGTCTCGGCGCTCAGCGGATTGTTCGACGGGGATATCGACGCCGTGGTGAATCGCGGTGATCTTGGCGGCTGGAACGGCCCGCTCATCGGCGAGCGCGTGGGCGATTCGGGTGTTGATGGCGATGTGAAGGTCGGTTGACTTCATCACGGTTGGACAGTAGTGCTCGATCCAGCCGCCGCTGTGGTTGTAGAGCTGGTTGACGATGCGGATCGACGGAAAGCGCCGTTTGATCGCATCGACGTGGTCGTAGAAACAGATGTTCCCGTTCCAGCACACGAGGCTCTCCACGCGCCAGCGACGGAGGAGATGGCGGAGGGCAGAGGGGATGGCCTCCGGCGGAAGCCAGTCACCGAGGGTGTAGACGTGGGAGGTCAGCTCGCGAAAAGTATCCACCGTCTGTCCGAGGCTCGAGAGATGCGGGTCGGTGGTTACGACGAGCAGTCGATACCGGTCGCGAAGACCGTGGATGAGTGCAAGGAGGAGCTTCTCCGCGCCGCCGACCGCGAGGTAAGGGAGCAGGAAGAGGGCGGTTCGTGGCCCGTCCACTGCCGGGAGGTCTTGCAGAACCGCCTCCACGTCACGCACCGGGCTGCGGACGATGGAACCGGGTCTCACGCCGTGGCGCAACCTGTAGACGCCGGAGGCCGTCGAGAACGGTTCGGCAGAATCCACGCAGTTCGCAAGCCGAGCGGCGCTGCTGAGATGTGGGACCGCCCTTCCGGTGACGGCTTGCCGGTCGCGCCGATCGGCGTGAGGGAGCTTCACGAGAACGCTGGAGGCTTCGTCGAGCTCAGGGTCTCGTGCGATCCGGCCGGACGGACCGAATCGCCCCGGCGCGGGTTCAGCCCATCCGGCGACCGTCCATTCGAGGTCCTCGGCACAGGTTGCCATCAGGAGGGACTCCAGGTGAGTGAAAGGCAGGCCGTCGAGTCCTTTTCCCGCCGAGAAAACAAATTCCGGGCTCGACCCTGTCTCCGACGTTGTGATCACCGAGTGCTCGGTCTGTTGGTCGAGGAAGCTCGAGATCAGCTCGGCTGAAACACTCTGTCCGGCAGTGATGACGATCGCGGGGTGGGGGATGGCGACCGCCTCTGACGGTGTCGGTGTCGGCACTACACGGGGCGGGCTAACGTTCCCCAGGCGACCACGGAGGGAGTAGACCGCGAGCGAGAGCACCCGTCGAACTCGGCGGCCGAGTGCGCGCAGCGGCCGATTGTGCTCCCAGAAGAGCGCCTGAACGCGGTATCGAAACCCCTGGGACCGCAATTCAGTCGGCCCCGAGAAAGACCGCCGCATAGGAATCGGCACAGTTTTCGACTGAGAATCGCGGCGCCGCACGAAGAGCCTTGTGCGCGAGCTGGGAGCGGAATTCCGCGTCGGCGAGGCGGCGAACCGCCGATTCCAGCTGATTGAGATCTCCGGGGCGATCCACGACCACCCCGGCGCCGGTCTCGTCGAGCACTCGTCCCAGGTCTCCGACCCGGGTGCCAAGGAACGGTCGGCCCAGCTGGAGGCACTCCAGCATGAAGACGGGCAGGCCTTCAAAGTCGGACACCAGGCAGCCGATATCGGCCGCGACGATCAGATCCGGAATGTCCATGCGAAAGGCCAGTCGGCGGATGTTGATCCCGGGTCGGGCCGCGATGGCCTCGTCGATCCGATCCTCGAGATCGCCGCCGCCGACTACCAGAAAGTGAATGTGCTCCAGGTCCCGAACTCGTTCAGCCAGCTGGACCAGATCGAGGGGCCGTTTCTGGGGGTGCATCCTCGCCGCGGTCAGAAAAACGACATCGTCCTCGCGGAAACCGAGTTCCTTCCGCAGAGAGCGTCGAATCTCGTCACGCCGCGTCGGGGAGGGAAGATCGTCGTCCGCTCGCCCGCACGGCCAGATCACGGGCACGCGTTCCGCCGGCCAATCACGAGACTCCGTCAACGCCTGCGCAATATGGTGGTTTTCGGCCACGCACGCATCGACCGCCGCCAGGAGCCCACGATCATACCGTTCGATATAGCCAATCTCGTGATCATAGAGGTGATCGATGATCCGCAGATTCGGCCGCTTTTCTTTGAGGCGTGGCGCGAAGTCGTAGAAGAGAGTCGTTCCATTGGCGTTGTAGATGATCTCGGCACCGGTCGTATCGAGAATAGATTCAAGGATTCCGAGCATGACGTCGGGGTGTACGAGGTCACCCAGACAGAACAGCCTGTCGGTTATAGCCCTGAAATCATCGCGTCGATCGCCGAGGGTCTCTCGATGCGGGGCAAGGGTGGCGATGGAGAAGTCGAAGCGGTCAGCGAGCTGGTTCATGGTCGCGTGGAGCGTCTGCTCGGCCCCGCCGCGAGCGAGAAAGGGCACCGTTACCAGCACCGCCGGGAGGGGGTGTAGGCGCGGACGGCGTTCGATGAGGGCCGCGTCCCGCACAGGGACCATCAATGTCTGTGGAAGCTCGGTCGTGCTGAGGTAGGGCCCTCGCCGAAGATGGTTGAATCGGTCGGAGTCCCGTGCGGGTTCCGACCCATCACGCGGATCGATGAGCTTGACCAACCGCGGGTTCTTCAGTGGCCGAATCTCATCGGCGCTGACGTCCCAAGCATAAGCGTCGGACCGATAGAGTCCTCTGGTGCAGTGTGGTTTCTCGTGGGCGTGGTCCGCCTCTGTGAGAGGCACATCAGAGTCCGGGCACCCGCCTTCGAGAAGGACGACCGCATCGACATCCTCCGCCGCGGCTACGAGAAAGCAGGACTCGAGGTGGGTGGGGAGCACCTCCGGCAGAGAACCGGGGGCCGCAAACCAGAAGGGGGGATCAGACGGCGATGGAGCGTCATCCGGGGGTACTCGCCACAGCTCCCCTCCATCCCCGTCGACTCCAACCACCACGAGCTCAGTCAATGTCTGCCGGTCGTGCCACGTCTGCGCCTCCGACCAGGAAACGCCGTTCGGCCCGTCGGACCTGCACCATAAAGTTACCGGCAGTTGTCCCGGCGGGCCCTGATCGGCAAAGTGGTAAGCGAAGGATCCAGCCGGTTCGCCGTGTGCGAGTCGACCCAGGTACCGACGATCTTTGATCCATCGGAAGATGGGTTTGAGTGCGCTGCGGGCTGTTTCGAGCATTTCCAATGGGCTCCCAGGGCTCGCGTCCGGCATCGTGGTGTGCCCACGATACACCAGGGCGGCGGTCGGCGAATAAATCCTCAAGCCTCCAATGCGATCGATGTTCCTCGAGAAGTCGACTGGCCGCCAGAACAGTACCGGGAAACTTGGCGGCGGGCTCTGTAGAATGCGCGTGACGATGACAAGTTTTTCACCCGACGTCTCCGTGGTCGTGTGCACGCAGAACCGATCCGCTCTTCTGGGCCGGGTGTGTCGAGAAGCGCTCCAGCAAAAACTGTCCGGGCAACAGTGGGAGCTTGTGATCGTCGACAACTGCTCGACCGACGATACCCAGGATATCGCCCGGGCGATTGAGTCCGAAAATCCCGAGAACGTGTGCGTCATCCAGGAAACCGAGTTGGGTTTGTCGGCGGCCCGAAACGCGGGCGTTCGTTCGTCGCGGGGTGAGTATGTCGTTTTCCTGGATGACGACGCCTTCCCGGAGCCGGGTTGGTTACAGGCGATTGTCGGAGCACTTCAATCAGGAGGGATCCGGTGTGCTGGAGGCCCGGTCCAGCCGCTGTTCCAGGGCGAGCTGCCGCGCTGGTTTCTTGGCAGGTTCCTGCCGTATCTGTCGGTGTGGGATCTCGGTGACAAAGAGCGCGAGCTCACCTACGACGAGTATCCACGCGGGGCGAACATCGGTTTTCGGAAGAACGCGCTCGAAGCCGCCGGTGGTTTCTGCACCGACCTCGGCCGAAAGGGAAACAACCTGCTGTCGTGCGAGGAGACCGAACTCTGTCTCCGAATCGAGAGATTGGGCGGACGAATCGTGTATGCGCCGGAGGCGCGGGTCCGCCATCTCATCAATATCGAACGCATCTCGCCAACGTGGCTGATCGAGAGGTTCGAGGCACAGGGGAGGTCGGAGGCAATTATCAATTGGCGCCACGGTGGACTTCAGGCGCTGATCCAGGGGACACGAACCTTCTCAAATCGTTGGCGGGCGGCGGCGAGCGAAATCGACAACGGCGGCGACCTCTTTGTCCGTTGCCAGCGCCGTTCGTTCTTCGGCTACCTGAGAGGCAGTCTCCCAGCCCTCCTCACGGTTGATCGCTGTCGCTGGCCCAAGGGATCAAGACCCGCCCGGTGGGCGCCGTCGCGATAGCTCGCTGACGACCCGAAACGCTCACCGAGGAACCCACTGGCTAGTGGAGCACTCGCCGCAAGAAGTGGTTGCCCCACCACAGGGCAGCGGGTCTCAGGAGAGGGAAGGCGATCTCGGCGATCAACCGTGCCTCATTCTGTTGCAGACCGAAGCGGAGTTCCCGCCAGACCTTCGGCGTCAGCACGTCGGATATGGCGTCGATGAGTCGGTATTTTTCTCCGAGAGTACGCCAGCCGTAGCCTTCGCTCGCACACCGCCGGAAGAGGCTGCGCAGCCCGTAGTTGTGCGAGTGAAAGATCCGGACATCCGGCAGAGAGACGATCTCATACCCGGCGTCGATGATCTCGCGTTGCCACTTCTTGTCTTCGAGAATCGGTGCCCAACCGAAACGATAACGGTCCCAGATCACGCGTCGTATGGCGCAGTTGGCTGTTGAAAACCCGACGCCGCCGTATCGCTCGATCCACCGGTGCGATTCGCTCGTGAAGTAAAACCGTTCACCGGCGGTGCCCCAAAAAAAGCGCCGCTCTGGATCGAGCACGTCCGTGCTTCCGCCCTGCACCGCGGCGACTGTCCCGGATGCGTCGCGTCGGAGTGGTTCGACGAGCTGCTCGAGCCAATCGTTGCGGATAGGCACAGCGTCCTGGCTCAGAAAGACGAGGATCTTGCCCCGTGCGAGCGACGCGGCGTGGTCACGGGTGAAGCCGTGGTTGAAATCCCGCTGCTCGACACTGGAGACTCGGGCTCCGTGACGCCGCATGAGGTCGAGATCGCGGTCACTCGATCCCGAGTCGACGCAGACGATCTCGTACTCGAAATCCGTTTTCTGGTTGCGGATCGATTCCAAACAACGCTCGAAATCCGCCCCACCGTTGAGGGTCGGTATGACGATCGAGACACTGGGAGCAGTTTCCCGGTCGATGCCGCGGACGTCGACGGGGATAGTCTCGTCGGCCGTGGCCGCGGAATTCGCAGACCGTCTCTTTTCTTCCGGTATCAGTTCGAGGTAATTCCTAAACGTCCTTTGTGCGACAAAGCGCCAATCGTATCGGTCTCGTGCCAGCTCGCATGCGGCGGTCGATATGGAGGTGTTCAAAGATTCATCCGTCAGCAGGCGTTCGATGGCGCCGGCGAAGTCCATCGCCCGGTCCGCGATCAGAATATTCGTGCCGTCTTCAGCCTCGATTCCCTCCGCCCCGAGAGTAGTTGAGACCACAGGGATCCCGGCGGCAAAGGATTCGAGAATCTTGAGGCGAGTACCGGACCCGGCGCGAATAGGGGCCACCATGACGAGGTGGCGGTGGTAGTACGGGCGTGGATCGGGCACCTCGCCCTCGATGGTGACCCCGGGTTGGTCCGTAATCTGGCGCACCCGATCCGACGGGTTGGCACCGACGATCGTCAGCCGGGCGTCCGGCACGCGGAGGCGAAGCAGGGGCCAGATGTCCTTGAGCAGGAATTCGAGGGCGTCGACGTTGGGAAGATGGTTGAAGTTGCCGACAAACAGCACCCCATGGCGAACCGAATCGGGGTCGGGGGCACGGAATTCTTTGGTATTTACCGCATTGGGTGCGACGCAGAGGCGGGACGTTCCATCGGCGAGGAACCGGCCGAGGTATTTGGCGTCGGTCTTGGACATGGCGTACATCTGTTGGACGCGGCGGCAGATCTGAATCTCGTAGCGAAACAGCCTCAACAGGTCCACTGTGGAAGAGCGGACAATCCGTGCCTCGGCGAAACGGTTGTGGAAACCGAGCTTGCGGCGTCGGCGATGGCTACGGAAGGCGACGTCGTGTTCAGTTAAAACGACGGGTACGCCCGCGGGGGCCGCGTCTCGGTACTGTCCCAACTCCGCGTGCTCGAGCTGCACAATATCGATATCGTGAGCGACGATGATGTCTCGTATTTTTGCAGCCGCCCGGTCGGACCTGAAAACCTCGGCGATGGCCGGTCTGAGACCAAATGGATCCGGTTTCAACTTTGGGACCAACGGATGGTAGCTGATCCGGGAACAATAGGGCTCGAGGGCTTCTCGTTCCTCCGGATTTTCCCCGTGGGGGGAGAAGATCAGGACGTGAATCTCGCAGCTGTCAGAGAGCTCACGAATGAGGTTCACCAGCCGCACCGCGGAACCGTGGTTGGGTGGGTGGAGGTGGTAGGGGGAAACTACCAGCACCCGGGGACGGAAGGATTCCTTGTGATTGTCGGAGACGTGGGCAGGAGATTCGAGATCGGAGTGTCCGTCTGCACGCAGTTTCGACCGAAGAGTGGTCGCCGCGGCCCACGCCGCCGTGTAAATTGTTCCGGGGAGCTTGGTGGCATGTGTGACCACCAGGACGACAGCCCGCACGGGCAACAAGAGTGTTTCTTTCCCAAGCCTGCAAATGGCCCCCAGCAGAGAGAGGAAAGACCTCAGCCTTTCCTGAAACCTCCGATAAGGACGCCACCCGTACCACAGATCCGACGATCGGATATCCCGCAGGCGGTGTTCCGCGTGTCGCCACTCGCCGTAGTAGCCGTCACGCTCGTAGGTGATCCGATTCAGCTGCGATTCCAGGTCCAGCGCCTGTTGAGGAAGCCAGCGTGCTGCGGAGCTGGGCCCTGCCGAAGCGGGAATTTTCTTGGGGATCCTGTCTTCGGGAGGACGAGCCTCGATCGCCTCCACAAGCGAGTCCGGGATGCTCTCGGAATTGGGCCGATCCAGAAACCGTCCGATGGCCGTCGATGGCTTGGACACACGCCACATGAGAGACGAACGGATCTTGCGGATTCTGTCTTCCGCGTGCTTCCACTCGTTGTAATAGCAGTCGCGCTCTTCCTCGATGCGCCGAAATTTCCTTTCCCTTGTATCGATCGGCCGCAGGCGATCATCGGATTCCGTTCGGGTGGGTTCAGACTTGAATGCCGTGGTCATTGTCGGTTCATGATGTACGGCTGTTGATTCCATTCGGCGCGATGAAAGCCGTCGCTCATTTTTCGAAAAACCGAGGTCTTTGCGAACTCCATCACAGAGTCCCAGTAGGGATCTTCCGTCATGAAATCGCGCAGAACAGCGCCGGTGAGGAGTTGGGTGTCATCGACGACCATCAAACCGCCGACGTCGAGCATCAGGGCGCCGTAATACCAATCAATGTAGGGAGACGGAAACGCGTGCCGACCGTCTACGAGGAAGAGATCAAGGTCGTAGGTGTCGAGCAGGCTTGGCAGAGTTGTTTCCGAGTTTCCTTCCTTTAGGGTGGTCTGTCCAAGATCGATGCCGTGTCGTCCGCAGAATGTGCGGATTTTTTCAAATTCATAGGGTGACGGGGCGATGGCAGTATGCAAGCACTCCGAGTACGCAAACACGACTGTGCTCATCCCGGCGCCGGTCTCCATGGTCCGGCTGCCACGCTGCACATGATCCGCGATAAATTGCAGAACGTCGTCCCCGATGGCCCACGATATGGGCTCGCCGTTCTCATCCTGGTGAAATTGGGGATGGAGGCTCAATAATTCTGTGATGTTCATCAGACGAATCTCCTTCGAAATCGAGGGTAACTCCCTCCACAAACGAGCCGACACTCACTGCCGGCCATTTAAACCGCCACGGAGTCCCAAACATCCTACCCTCATCCGTTACCTCCGGGCCTCGAACTCGTCTTATACTACAAGGGTTGGGAAAGCGTTCGGCTTGACCGATCCATAAAACCGCTAAGGGGAGGTACGACGCTCATGACCAAGAAGCAACTAGTTGTCCTGGTGGGTGTGCTTTTGTTAGCAAGTCCGGTTGCCTTTGCGAACGACATGGCTGTCAATGATACGAACCCGATATCGGGATCGTGGGATCTGCAATTGACCATGACAGGTGACAGCACTCCGGCTTATGTTGAGACGGACTCTCCGATTGCGGAGCCGGGAATTTCGATCGAATTCAAGCTGATGGTCACGGATCTGGACATGGGCGGTTCCTCCGGTATGCGCAACCTCCGTGTTGTAAAGGGGCTGTCGACGTTTCCTGCGCCCGGTGCGGTTGGGATGGAACACATGGTCCTGTTCTTGAAGAGGCCATTTGATGGTTCTTCCAACTACCGGATTCGACTCATGACGGGCACCGATGCAGGTTTCTTTACCTCGTGCGGGGAGGGTTTCTTCGCGATACCGAATGTGGCCAAAACGGTCAGGATTGAGTGGGTGACGGGCACTGGGGCCTGGACCAACGATGCTCGATGCAGTCTCTTTATCAACGATGTATTGGTTGGGGAACAAACCACCTCGAACTTCCAGGATTACAATGTTGACGCTGTTCGTTTCGGTATCTTCCAACCCACGGTTCCGGCGGAAGGCAGCGGGTCGTACCAAGTCGACGACGTCGTCCTGACTCGCCTCCCGTAGAGGTGTCAGAGCGGTTGCCTCGGTCTCTCTGACGCAATCGCAAGGTGAACGTGGTAGCCCGGAGATAGCTCCGGGCTACTGCTTTTTTTCTCGTCGGTGAGATGACCGGGTTAGGGAGCGACCATCTGAGGGTTGATAGGGGCCGACGAAACGGTGGCTCTTTCAGGAAAGATTTCTGACTGAATCGTGATTCGGAACGCCGGAATCGCCCTCGGCGGGCTGTCCTTCGAGACGATGACGAGGGACACCATCTCCGAATGGAGCCCGTTCAGGACATCCGGGCTTTGTCGCGGATGCGCTCGCATCTTGACGATCGTCGACGAGGCTGGGATGAGGTCGAACATTTGAACTCGGTCGTTTGGGTCGCGAGACGATTTGGGAACTCCCTTGAGGATCGTTTGACCATCCATCAGAAGTCGGAGAGACACCACCTGGCGTTCGCTAACAATTTTCGCGGAGGGTGGCCCATTCCCCAGGGTAATCCGCACCAATTGAAGTGGCTCGTCTGTGGTGTTTCGCAAAAGGACCCTTCCCAGAACACCAAACCTGGACTCGATCTCCCCTATGACGGCAGACTGAGCGCCTCCGTTCGAAAAGCGAAGTTCGGCCTCAATTACCGCGCCCGCTTTCAGAACGCGCTTCAGTGGCAGATACATTATGTTCGAGCCCGTCGACAGGTCGATCAGGCTTCGGGTTCCGGTTTCCTTGAAGCTGAAGCGCCGCGTGTGACCCGGGAGGCCGGCGTTGGTCACAAAAACTCCAATTGGTTCCGATTCGATTCCGAGGTAGACCTCCTTCGCGTGATCGAGGGCGATCGTCCGATCACGAATTCCAATTTTGGCGTCTTCCGGCCAGCCGCTTCTCGAGGCCAATTGGATGCGTGTTTGGCGTTCGCCGGCCAGCAGCGATCGGTACTCGCTGGCGGCCATCTTGTTGCCGAGGGCGCTCAGATGGCCCTTTGGTGCTCGATAGATGCCGGACATCTTCCAGCTCAGTCGAGGTGTTGACAGGCGGAAGAAATGGTCCTTATAAGCAGGCAGGAACTCTCTAAGCGAAAAGGATTCTTCGTCGTTACACCCGGCGATGAAGTTCACAGACTGGTTGATGAGATCTTCGAGGATCAGCGTGTAGATTTGATCGAGCTCTCCCGGGCCTCTGAAATAGTAAAAGGGGTTGAGATCCAGCTGCCGGTGCCGTGAGATCACCGATCTAAGGAGGGTAGGCGGTTTCATGTCGAACCGAAGATAACGCCACGGCGTAATAAAGCGGGAATACAGTGCACATGCCTGTTCTCGGTCCTTCCCCAACACCGGAACGAACTCGAGTTTTCCTTCACCATCCAGGACATACCTCGCATGAACTGGGCCGTAAGCGCCATAGAGCTGGACGAATGTCGCGTCCCTCTGCCGGTGAAATGAAAAGAGGTGAAAAATAGTGTAGTCGAGGTCGTACGCGGCGCCGAGTTCCTGCCAGAGCAGATATGCCTGTTGTAACCCGTAGCCCCCTACACCGAAGTTGATGACCTCCACGTCCGTCATTGACGCCGATTCGAACTCGCGTTGGAGAAGATAGGGGAAATCTCCTCCCGGTTGAGTTTCTGCGCCGCGAGCGAACGAACACCCGAAAACACCTATTCGGATAGTGTCTGGTGCCTTTTTTGAGGGGTGCAGCTGATATGAGCTCGCTGGACGATTCTCTGGCGAGTGAGCTGTCCCGAGCTGAAGGAGGGCTTCATCAGAGAGTGGAGAGAAATCGCGTGCCAAAAACTCCGGCTCGTGTGTGGTCTCGAAAAATTGGAGGCTGGTACGGTAACTCAAAAACCGTCCGTAAAGGACGGCAGTGATTGCCGCGACTGCAATGAATAGAAGCAGGAATTTCGGGGCGAATCTTCTCATCCTTGAACCGGTGCCGGTCATCAGTGGCCCTTTCCCTGGGAATATAGCTTGTGTGGAGAGAATCAACGGTGACGCCGCATGAAAACCGAAATGTCTTCATCGCTCGGAATAGAGGATGATCAATCAAGGTACCCGAGAGCCTTGAGCCTCTCCTCCTCCTCAGCATTGAGTGAATTCGCCGCCGTAGTCGGCGTCGTGGCGAGGATGGCGGCATGTTGTCGGAGGGCTTTGATTCGCTCCTCCATCATCACCGTTAAACGGTGAACGACATCTGGGTGCCGGTCACTGACATCATGGAGCTCGGCAGAGTCGCTGGAGGGCTGGAAAAGGGCTGTCATGCCCGACTGTCGATCTCGAACAAGCTTCCAGTTCCCGGTGCGAAGACCCCACGCAGGCTTCCAGAGCTTGTCCTGGAAGAGGACCGAATCACGACCGTCGAAACCAAACCCGCCGGTATCGGATTTCCGGCGAGGATCTGTTGGCGATTGGTCTCCGCCCGCCATCGCCAACACCATTGTGTGTATATCCATAAGGGTGACGAGTGAGCCGATATGCTCACCGGCGTTTTCGTGTTTCGGCAGTTTGACCAGAAGAGGGACCGCCACTGACTCTTCGTACACCTGCGAGTGGATGAACTTGCCGTGCTCCCGGAACTCCTCTCCGTGATCTGATGTCAGGATGATCACGGCACCCTCGTACAGACCCCTCTCCCTGAGGCCAGCAAAGAGGGCCTCGAGGTCGTGATCGAGGTGGCGACATCCTCGGCGGTACAGGTCGTGGATCAACTCCGTCTCCGCACTCGAAACCTCTCGCCGTTCTTTGTCCGCAGCGAGGAGGTAGCTGGTCGCACAGTTGCCCTCTCGGTCGCAGAAACGATCTTCTACAGTCTCCGCCAGGTCCTGTCGATATGCTTCGGGCGAATAGTAGGGGAGGTTGGTGCCGCTCTGTTTGACGAAATCCGAGTGCGCATCATAGAGGTGCAGAAAAAGGAAGAGCGGTCTGTCATCGTCGGCGCGGCCGTCGACAATCTCGAACGTGCGACGGATCGCGCGGTCGGCATAGGTGGCTCGATGGGGTATGGTCTCGTAGCTTTCAAAGCCCCGGTCGAAACCGAACTCTGGCTTGAGCCAATCGGAGGTGTAGATCCCTGCCGTCGCGTACCCCTTTTGCCGGAGTTCCTCAGCCACGGTCCCGGTACTCGGTCCGAGAACGTCCTTGCGGCCTTCGACGCCATGTTCCACATGGTGAAGGCCTGTGAACATGGACATATGTGCGGGAAGCGTGAAGGGGATTGTCGTGTAGGCGTTGTCAAAGACGACGGCATCGCGCGCAAACCCGGCGAGTGCCAGGGCATTTTCGGCGCCGTGAGCGGCCACGGCGTCTCGTCTGACGGTGTCCAGCGAAACCAGAAAGATGTTGGGCGGAACAAACTCGGCGGCCGGCGGTCGACCGCAGCCGGAAAAGACCGCCAAAAACAGCCCTGCTACGGCAAGGGTTGCGGCTCGGCCTGACGATCCATTGCTGCGCAGGGTCATTCTTTCTTTTCTCCCGGTCGCGACAGAATCCAGAGCAAAAGGCCGCTCACCGATCCGTATGAAAAAGCCGCGATTGCGCCGGTTGGTCGAAGGCGCGGCGACGAGCCTGCTTAATGTATCATCGAACCTCTGGTGGAGGGTTGGTTGGAGTTGTCCTGGGCGTGTGGGCCGATCGGCAGGAACCTGCTGAGAATCTCCTCAGCGGCGATTCTCGTAGCAGGAGCGGCTGCCTGTGCGCCTGAACCCCCGCCCGCAGAGCACACCGTGGCTCGTCATGCCATTCTCATCGTCATCGACACGTTGAGGGCGGATCGAGTCGGGTACATGGGGGCGGACCGGGCGACCTCGCCTCGTGTGGATCAACTTGCCCGTGATGGAACGTCCTTCTTGCGTGCGTACGCCAACTCACCGTGGACAGTCCCCTCGACGGCCACGATCTTGACCTCTCTCTATCCGTCTGAGCATGGGGCAGAGGTTATCGGAGATGTCCGCAATCTCGCCGAAATGCCTCCTCGGCAAATCCATGCCGCCGTTCGATCTGTCGGAGAGATTCTCCAAGAATCGAGGTTCAGGTGCGGGTTGTTCTCGGCGAATCCATATCTTTTCGGACGCTTTAAAGACGGGTATGACACCGCATTCGTCGACCGGCAATCTGCCACCACAATCACCGATCTGGCGCTCGAGTACATAGCATCGGTCCAAGGTGATCGATTTTTTGTCCACATCCAGTACATGGACCTGCACCCTCCGATCGAGCCGCCGGCACCCTATTTCAATTTGTTTCCGACGCCAGAGGCCGGCCCTCGGGGCGAGCGACACAAGGAGTGGGCGTTCAGTCGCGGTCGAGATCTCAGCTCTGACGAATTCGTGGAGTTTCGAGACAACAAGCTGGCTTTGTACGACGGAGCTCTGCGTTACATCGACGACGAAATCGGTCGTCTGATGGATACTCTCGAATCCCTGGGAATCCTCGAGGACACGCTGATTGTGGTGACCTCCGATCACGGAGAGGAGTTTTGGGATCACGCCGAGCTGGAAGCATTTCTGGGAGGCGACCCACGAGGGTATTACGGCATCGGCCACGGGCACACCCTGTTTCAGGAGCTGCTGCGAGTTCCCCTGCTGTTCTTTGGTCCGGGCGCTTCGCCCGGGCTCACGGTCGACGACCCGGTCTCATTGCTCGATCTCGCCCCGACGATGCTCGGTCTTCTGGATGTTCGGATCCCGGAACAGATGCGGGGAAAAAACCTTCAATCGGTCAATGGGGGAGGGATAATGAAAACTCCGATTTCGACCCCCATCTATGCCGAGTCGCCCGCTTATGGGCCCAACGCGTGGTGTCTGATCGAGGGAGGTCGGAAATTCATAGCCCGTGATGACGGAGTCAGGCTTCTGTACGATCTGGTTTCGGATCCGCGAGAAACGCATGATCTAGCGTCCGACAATCCGGAGCTCGGGCAGGAAATGCAGGATCGACTCGACAGCTTTCGATCGACTTTGGCCCCCGTCGGGCCCACGGACTCCGTGAACATCGACGGGAGAACCGAGGAGCAGCTCCGCGCTCTCGGATATGTTGAGTGAGGATTCGCCGGCAACTCCCGGACGTCCCCGTCGAGACCGTCTATCGTCGCGTTTGAACGGTCGCTACTCCTCGGCTCCGTCGGAATCGGCCTCGGTCTCTCCTGAGGCCTCCGTCGGCATTTCAGACTCGCCGGACTCGAAGTCCATAGTGGCGATCGGCTCCTCCTCTGTCGCAGTGGGTGCTTGCTTGGCAGGGGGTTCTTGCGGCTGGGTCGGCCCGGCACACCCGATGACGGAAAGTATGGAGATGACAAAAACGACGGCCAGCAGTTGCTTCATCTTGGAGCCCTCCTCGAGCTCGATTGATGACGCAAGGCTATCCCAGCCAGGGGCAATCGTCTATCAGATGCGAGATTGGTGCGGGGAAACCGGCGATTCGGAATAGCGAAGCCTCCACGGGAGGGTGGGACGCCGGTTCAAAGTTCATATTTGAGACATTTCATCCGGACTCGTCCGACCCACTACAGATGGACCCTCCCGAGTTGGTCGTTGGGCGGTGGAGATTGAGGTATTATTCCGCGTCAATCGAAGCGAGGGGCGGGGGAAAACCGGTGAGACAACGAATGTGCAGAAAGAGTAGGAGGCTGGCCGAGCTGGTAGCTGGTGGGGCTGTCGCGATCATTGTTGTCGTGTCCGGCGGCTGCACTGGTGGCGACGCGATCACGCTTGCCGAGGGTCAGAGCTCGCTCCGCTTCGTAGATCTGCTGTCCGTCGCGGAGGTGAGCAGTCCCCTGCAGGGGGTAGAGGCGATCCATGCCATCGGCGATCTCGAAAGCGTCAAAACCACGCGAACTGTGGAAGCGAGGATGGTGACGGAGGGGGAAGGCGGCTGCCGAGCCGAGGAGCTGGCGGTCGTTTGTGACGGCGACGACATCAAGGCCTTCTGGGATGTTCCTGTGACCCTCAACAGCTATTCGCGAATCCGGCTGACTGTACGCACCGACAACGCCGAGTGCTTCGAGATCTCGGTCCAGAACGGCAAGCAGGAGGAGATCTTCCTGGCTCTCGACGGGAACCGCCAGGGCGAGTGGCAGGAGTTGTCGACCCTCGTAGTGGCGGCTCCTGTGAGCCAGAGCGGGCCACGAGTCCACATCCAATCGCAACCCGGTCGTTCGGGCTGCGATCTCGAGGTGGCGGACGTCCGCGGCGAGGAGCTCGACATGAGCCCCGACGCCGAACTCGGCTTCCTCAAGGGCCAAAACACGCTTCCGGGTTCCGATCCGGAACTGGGGATCGCCAAGAAGGGCATCATGCTGCCGACGGCGGGAAACGTTGGCGCCTTGGCGCCCTTCGACGACAACTTCACGATCATTGAGGCGCTCTTGGCGCCGGCGCCGACCGAGATCACCTACCGGGTTGCCGTCCCGGAGGATTCCCGGCTGCTGTTCTCGTACGGCCCTTATCGCGCTTCGATGTCCGTGGATGCGGTTGGTTTTGAGGTTCGCGTCAAGCGGCGTTGGCGGGCCGCGGAGACCGTCTGGTCCGAGGTCGTCAGGGTCGATGAGAAGAGCTGGTACTGGCAGGAGGCCACGGTCGACCTCAGCCGTTACTGGGGCATGACGATCGACCTGACGTTTCGCAGCTTCGCGCCGAACGGCGGTCGTGCCCAGGCGGTGTGGGGGACGCCAACCCTCGTTCTGCCGCGCCATCCCGAGGACCCTCCGAATATCATCTTGATAGCGATCGACACGCTGAGGGCGGACCACCTGTCGTGTTACGGGCATCCCGGATCGGTCTCACCGAACGTCGATGCGTTGGCGGCCGACGGTGTTCGGTTTGCGGACGCCTTCGCTCAGAGCAACTGGACCCGGCCGTCGTTTGCGTCGATCTTCAGCGGTCTGACAGTCGAAGCGCACGGCCTGGTCGGTATGTTGGATGAGCTTGCGCCGTCCGTGACCACGCTGGCCGAGATCCTGAGGGGGGCCGGCTGGTTGACCCAAGGGATCGCCTATAAGCCGGCACTGGCCGGCCGGGGCTTCGAGCAGGGCTTCGAATCGTACTTCAACATTCCCAAGGCGACCCACTTGGCCCAAGAGAACCTGAACAAGGCGATCGCGTTCATTAACCGGCACGGTGACCAGCGGTTCTTTCTCTTTCTCCACTTCAACGACCCCCACCTCCCCTACACCCACCCGGTGCCGTTCTTCAGCGCCGAGTCGAAGGCGGACATTAAGTCCTTCGGTATGAGGCGGCCCGTCTGGATCTACCCGGACCTGCGGAACTGTTCGTGGTGCGGCTTACCGGGAAACCGGGCACCCCGTTTCGACCGCATGAGTCGCCGGCTCTACGTGGAGGAGGTGCGCTACCTGGACGACCGCATCGGAGCGCTGATCGAGGAGCTCAAGTGGCGCGGCCTCTACAAGGATACGATCATCGTCTTCGTCTCGGACCATGGAGAGACGCTCTGGGACCACTACGACCAGTTCGGCCACGGCGGTAAGAACCACCACGACGAGCTCATCCACGTCCCGATGATCATCAAACCCCATCGGGGCTGGGGAGCGGCGAAGGCCGGAGTCGTTGACACCCAGGTGCGGGCCTTCGACCTCATGCCGACAGTGCTCGAGCTCGCCGGAGTCGATGCCGGCGGCATCGATCTCGAGGCCGAGAGCCTGGCGCCGATGCTCCGGCAGCCTCTTGGCGACGGGCCGGCACGCCTGGTTGTCAGCACCAACGAGTGGGCGTCAGCCGTGAGGCTCTGGCCATGGAAGTACATCCGGCCCCTGCCGCCGCACAGCGGCCCGGAGCAGCTCTTCGATCTCGAGGATGATCCCGGTGAGAACCGAGATGTCGCGGCCCATCACCCCGAGATCGTGCGAAAGCTACGGCTCGAGGCGGCCGAACATGCTCTCATGCACCACGGCGGGCGTTTCGTCGTCGTGATCGAGGACGAAGGGGAGCATGCCGTGCGCGTGATGTGGAGCACCGATGCCGTCCTTGGCCCGGCGGGCCACATAGGGCTGCCTCCGGCCGGGACCGGCGGCAGAGAAAGACTGCGATTCATAGCCCCTGACTTCGCGTTCGCCGGTCCGGTCGGGACGGATCCGCTGGCTTTGGTCGCTGGATTCCAGGTTGCCGAGGATGGTTCGTTGCGGGTGTCCGTCGACGGTGGGCCCGAGGTGATAGTCGATCAGTTTCCGATCTACACCGCTGGGAACCTCGGTCGGATCGTCGATCGCGGCGAGCCCGGTGTCTTCGCATTCACCTCGCCCGCCAGGTCTCACCGGAGTCGGAGCGGATTCACGCCCAGCGAGACCCGGGTCGATGCCCGGCAGCTCGAGGCGCTCCGCGCGCTCGGCTACATCGATGATTGAGGCGAGGAATGCGGGTCAGAACCCGTCCTCGCCGCTCGTAGGCTCGGTCTTCGCCTTCATCCGATCCCTGATCGCGGCGACGATGAAGTAGACGCCGAGCAGGAAGACCGGGACCGGCCACCAGTCATAGAGCCAGTCCATGTCGAACAGGTCGAGCTTGTCGGCGAGGACGACGGCGGCCGCGACGGCGAGGAAGACGCCGAACATCAGACGGCCGTGGCTGTCGGCACGTGGCATGGGTGTCTCCTGGTCCTCTGCGCGCATGTTGAAGAACTGGGCCTCGCGGTAGGCGTCGAAGATGCCGAAGAAGTAGACGAAGGCGATGAGGAACGAGAACCCCCAGAAGCCGCTGATGATTATGAAGACGCTGACGGCGATGGTAGCCCAGATCATGAAGGCGCGTTCATAGGCCCACACGTAGAGGTGTCCGAGACCGGGGATCAGGAAGGACAGAAAGGCGGCCAACGGCGGCGACTTGGGTGGACCGGGCACCGGTGTGTAGGCCGGCAGGGGAGCGCGCTCAGGCTCAGGCGCAGGCGCAGGCGGCGGCGCTTCACCGGGGGCCGGCGGCAGGGGAGGAGTCGGCTTCTGCAGATCCTCGGAGAATTCGATTTCCGGTGTGTCGTTGGGTGTGTCGTTCATGTGCTTTCTCCTTGCTGCTCCACGGTGTCCCCGGTGTCGGAGTTATTATTCTCATCGCTCTTGCTCACAAAGTCTCGTACCGCCTCGACCTTGCTCTCGCCCCACTTCCAGACCCGCCACAGCATGATGCGCGCCTCTCCGCGCCCCTCCTCGGCGGCTTCGCTGACCTCGGTGCTGACGACATCGACGACCCGCCCGACGGTGGTCCCCGCCTGGCTGCGGGCGAGAGTGACCGGGTTGCCGATGATCAGCGAGGTCAGGACGGCAAGCAGATACGCCGCCGCGGTGGCGAGGCGGCGGTTGAGGATTGGGCGTACGCTCGGGCGTTTCTCACGCGCCCGGATGCACAGGTTGACGAGATGGGGCGGAGGCTCCATCGCCTCGCTCACCTGGTGGATGAGCGTCAGATCCTGCCAGGCGCGCCGGCACGATGGGCACGCCTCGAGGTGGGTGAGGAGCCGTTCAAGGTTGTGCTGAGAGATCTCGCGGTCCACGGCCTGGAAGAGCAGGCCCATCCAGCGCCGGCACGGCGATGCCTGGAGGTCGTCGGCGAGGTAGTCGGGCGGCTCCACCCCGGCCAGGGCGGCGCCGGCCCCGGTGATGAGCTCCATCGTCTCGGCAAGCTCGGTGCACTCGCTGCAGTCGGCCAGATGGTCTCGCACCGCGCACGCCTTCCCTTCCTCCAGCTCGCCGTCGAGATAGAGGCTGAGAAGATCGCGGACGTCGGTGCAGGAGAGCATCATGCGCTCCCCTCGGCCATCGTTCCGGCAGGAGGCACGGCACGGATCTGCACCCGCCGGCGAACGGACGTCGCGAGCTCGAGGCGGGCGCGGTTCAGCCGCGATTTGACCGTACCGAGCGGCAATTCGGTCGCCTCGGCCATTTCTTTATACGACAATCCGGCAAAGTCGCGCATCAGCACCAGGGTCGCCAGCTCTTCGGGAATCTGGCGCAGGCTGGCGGCAATGAGGCGAAGGCGCTGGCGGCGCTCGGTCTGCTCGTGAGGGTCGTCGGCGGCCGGCAGGCGGTCGATGATCTCGGGGTCGAGCCAGGCCGCCTCGCGCTCCCGGCGGCTGCGGCGGTAGGAATCGATGATCAGGTTCTTGGCCACCCGCCATGCCCAGGCCATGAAGTTGGAGCCCGGCTTGTAGCGGTGGAGGTTCTCCCACAGCTTGAAGTAGACCTCCTGGCAGAGCTCCTCGGCCTCGGCCGCTGAAGGCGCGTAGCTCGCGCACAGACGGTAGATCGGGCGCAGCGTGGTGCTCACCAGCGCGCTCCATGCGTCCTCGTCGCCCTCGCGACAGCGCTCGACCGTGACTTCCAATTCAGCCATGTCCATTCTCAACCTCTACAAACGGAGAGTGGTCGGCAAAAGTTCGCGATATCGGGTCGAAACATCATGTGGGAATGATACGCCACCCGGGACGCGTTGAGTTGAGCGGACGGAGGAAACGTGGAATCAAAGCCGTGGCCGCAGGGGAGTATCGAAGACCGTGTCGCATTTGCCATAGAAGAGGTGCGGCCGGCGATCCAGGCCGACGGAGGAGATGTGGCGCTTGTGGGCATTGAGGACGGCACGGTGCAGGTCAGCCTCCAGGGAGCGTGTCGCCACTGCGCCATGGCGAGCTCGACCCTCACCGATTTTGTCGCCGAGCGCATCAAGCTCTACGCACCCGAGATCACAGACGTCGTCGCCGAGTAACGGAACGTTAAAACGAGCACGAAAAACCCACCCTCGGTCGGGTGGGCGCGAATTCCTAATTCCTAATTCCGAATTCCTAATTCGCTGCGATCCACCAGGATTGCAGCGCTAAGCCTTCTTCGGCTCCTGTTGGAGGCACCCGGCGCAGCGTCCGGTGAAGATCACCTTCTGATCGGCGACCTCGCAGCCGACGAGGTCCTTCAGGGTCCTCCAGTCGATGTTCTTGACGTTGCGCACGTCGGTGATCTGGTCGCACGAGTCACAAATCAAGTGAGCGTGGGGCGAGACGTCCGCATCGTAGTGAGCGCGACGGTCGTTGCCGTAGATTTCCTGAACCAGGCCCTCTTCCTTGAGCACACCGAGGTTGCGGTAGACGGTTCCCAGCGAGACCTTTGGCAGAGTGTGTCTGACCTGGTCGAAAACCCAGTCTGCGGTTGGGTGGGAGTACGTGTTCTTGATCGTTTCGTACACCACGCGACGTTGCTTGGTTTCGCGGGTTCGTGGACGGTGCTTCATGGTTTCCCCCCAGAGCTGGCAATTTGCTACTGGTTCCTTTTACCACAGTGAAATCGCGGAGTCGAGTAAGGGTCGTGCTATATTTTCGGCAGAACCCGTCCACGCCCGGGAGATCGACTCCCCGGGAGAATCCAATGTCTCAATGTATCCGTGATATGGAACCGTCGCAGAGGCCCCGTGAGCGTCTGCTCGAGTACGGACCCCGATCGTTGTCCGATGCCGAGTTGCTGGCAATTCTCACGCGAACCGGACGCCGCGGCTGCGGCGCCGTGGCCGAGGCCCACGCCCTGCTGGCCGATGCCGGCGGTTTGGCCGGTGTCGCGCGGCTGGATCTCAACGAGTTGGTGGCGCGGCCGGGTCTCGGCCCCGCGAAGGCTGCCAGCGTCCTGGCCGCGATCGAGCTTGGCCAGCGCCTCGCCAAGGCCGAGGTGCGGACTGCCGAACGCCTCGACCAGCCGCAGATCGCGGGCGAGTTCCTGGTCCAGCGGCTGCAGCGCGAGAGCCGTGAGGTCTTTGGTTTCATCAGCCTCGACGGTCGTCACCGCTTCCTCGCCATCCATGACCTGACTCTGGGCACCCGGACCCAGGCGCCGGTCGATGGAGCGGAGCTCTTCCGCCTCGCGCTGCTCGACCGCGCGTCGGGCGTGCTGCTCTTCCACAACCACCCCTCGGGCGATCTCGAGCCGAGCCGCGATGACCTCGATCTCACCCGGCGGCTGGTGCTGGGCGGCCAGTTCGTGGGAGTGTCGGTGCACGATCACCTGCTGGTGGCCGGCGGGCGGTGGATTTCGCTGCGTTCGGCAAAAGCAGAGCTGTTCACCGGTTGAGCCACATGAGCCTGATGGAAAACCCCCATGGCTGTCATCCTGAGCCTTCCAGGGCCTTTGAGGGCCGACAATACAAGAAATGACAACGGGTGGCCGGCCCGTGATCGCTATCGCTATCGGAATCGCAATCGCTATCGATGCGCC
>JAOZUP010000342.1 GCA_029938595.1 Thermoanaerobaculales bacterium
AACGACCGGCCGATCACCGGGGTTGCGGTCGAGATCACCGAGGACGCCACCTACGCATACTTCGCCGAGACAACGGCGCGAACCGATCACGACGGCTACTTCCGAGCGGAACGGCTGCCGGTTGGGCGGTGGAAGCTGACGGCCCGCCACGGACAGGAAACGGCAAGTGAGAAGGTCGAAGGCCGCGCCCGCGAGACGGTGGAGGCCGATCTGATGCTCGGCGGCGTTCACATCGAAGGTGAAGTCTGGCTTGGCGATGACCGTGCCTCGGGCGGAATCCTCGTCCTCACGACCGAGGGCGCCCAGGCCCCGGGCGTGGTGGTGATGATGCAAAGGGTTACCGCAGACCGTCAGTTCTTCGGCATCGACCAGCAACCCATGCAATTCATGGTCAGTCCGGATGGTCTGTTCATGGGCGCTGGTCTCGTCGCGGGCCGTTACTACGCCTCTTACACTCCGCCGGGCTCCGGTTCGGCACCGATCACCAAGCTCCTCGATGTTCCCAGGGTCGAAACGTATCGGTGCGTCATCCAGTACGCGGACGCCGCAGTGGAGGGATTCGTGGTCGATACCGAGGGTCAACCGGTCATCGGGGCATCGGTCTATGCCAGCGCGGGAGACGGCGTCCAGGATGCCACCGCGTTCACCGATGCCGATGGGCGATTCTCGGTACGCGGCCTCGAGGCCGGCCGATTGGTCCTGACCGCCAGCCACACGGACTTCGCGCCCTCGGCGCCGTCGGAGTTCGATCTCCGGGCGGGCTCCTCCGAGGGGCCGATCGTCCTCGAGCTGCTGCCCCCGGACGGCGCCAGTATCATGCTCGCCGTTAACGCACTTGCCGGCTCCACCGGTGGTGCGCCGGTCTACCTGGTGGGGCCTGAGACCACGACCGGGTTCACCGATGGAGCTGGCCTGGCGACCTTTGTGGGCGTCATGGCGGGCTCCTACAGACCGTGCGGCTTCGCCTATGGCGGCGCCACCGGCTGCGGTACGGATCTCCTGGTGGACAATGGCGACGAGGTGCAGGCCGCGCTCGACCTCGGTCGCGGCGGCTACGTGGACGTGTATTTGAGCGCCGCAAAAGGCCTGGTGCAGGGTACCGCCAAGCGGGTGCCGTCGGTCCGCGTCATGACCACGGACGGGGTTGATCTGTCGAGCCTGCTCTTCATGGCCAGCCCTCCCCAGCCGACCTCGGGCGGCCTTCGGATCGGACCGCTGCAGGCCGACAACTACATCGTCGTGATCGGCACCGAGGCCGGACAGCGTCAAGGCCAGGTAACTGTCCGTGAGGGCGAACCGAGCGAGCTCGACCTCAGGTAACGCAACTCAACCAAAAAAAAGGGCGCGGATCACCGCGCCCCTTCTTCTTGTCTGAGATGCCTATCCCAAATTATCTTCTACGGCCGCCGCCCCTTGCACCGCCCGATGGGCGGCTGGAGGTGCGTCCTCCGCTGTTGTACTGCTGCGAACGCGTGCTGCCGCGTTGCCGCGCATTGTAGTCGCGGCTCATCGAGCTCGAGGACGGCCGGCTGCTTGTGGTCGACGGCCGCGTGGAGGGCTGAGCGCCGGTGGAGGGTCGCGTCGACGGCTGAGTTGAAGGTCTCGTGGAGGGCTGGGTCGAGGGTCGTGTCGAGGGCTGAGCACCGGTGGACGGTCGCGTCGACGGTTGGGTCGAGGGTCGGGACCGGTCCCCGGTCGATGGAACACCATCGGTTCCCGTCCAGCCGCCCTTGTCGCGCTTGTCCCAGCTGCCGTTATCATTGCGGCGGTAAACATTGCCGCTCTTGTCGGTGTAGACGTTGTTGGCGCGGTCGCGCGCCACCGCCGGCTGCTGACGGGTCCCTGCTCGATCCTGCGTTCGCGCCACCCGATCAGAGTTCCCGGGCCGCCCATAGATGTTGTTGTTGATGTTGGTGTTGCCGTAATGCGCCGGCCGCCCGCCTCCCGCATGCCGCCCGTGGGCATAGCCGTGGCGGTAGCCCGCCCGGTAGCCGGCTCCGTAACCGTAGCGCGGGTAGGGCCGGTACCGGCCCGGGCCCCAGTAACCGCCCCTGCCAAAGCCGATCGAGAAGTGGAAGGGGCCGGTCGAGTAGCTGAGACCAAAGCCCCAACCGTACCAGGGGTTCCAGCGAACGTGGAAGCCCCAGGTTGAGTGGCGGGGGTAGTAGTATCGCGGGCCCCAGTAGGGCGGGTAATACCAACCGGTGCCGTAGACCACGCAGCCGTGCGAGACGTAGCTCGAGGTGTAGCCGGGGGTGTAACCGACGTAGACCACCTCCGGCGTCGAGTCGTAGACCTTGACATAGGTCACGTTGTACAGCGGGTTCGACGGCGGAATGGTGTAGATCTCGTCCGGCACCTTCTTGCAGACCTGCCACGACCCGGTCGCCGAGGCGGACTCGTACCACACGCCCTGGTCGCAGCAGTAGTATCGACCGCTGGAGAAGATCACCGACGCCGAGGTATTGACCGCGTAGGTCATGCCCGTGCCGTCGATCGGCTGAAACTTCGGACTGCCGTCGTACTCCACCGTGAAGGAGGCGCCAGCCGAGTGTTTAACGGCCGCGGTCTGCGGCACCGCCTGTTCGAGGAGGGCCTCGCGCGCCTCGTCGGTGCCGGCGACCGAGGCCCGCAGATAACCAACATCCGAGTCCGCGGGGATATCTGCGAAGGTCACGGGGACCTGGTCGTTGGCCACCCACGACCACGGGCCCCGGTCGAGGTCCTTGGTCCGGTACCAGCGGCCGGAGAGCAGCACGTAGTAGTCCTGGGTGTCGATGTCGAAAATGACATCGGAATCGGTGTTGGACACGGCCAGGATGTTGTTGCCCTGGAGCGGCTCGAACTCGGGCTTGCCGTCGATGAAGATGAGCTCGGCCGGCACAGTGGAGACGACGATCTGCGGAACGCGGATTTCATCCGTGGTCTCCGGCTCCTCCACCCCTTGCTCTGCACGCTGCTTCTTGAGCTGCTCGTCGATCTGCTGGAGATCCTTGGAAAGGCTGCGAGCCTCCGACCACGGGCCCTTCACGGCCGGGGCATCGAACCACATGGAGTCCGACGCCAGAAAGTAGGTGTTCTTTTCCTTGATGATCACGTATGGAGTATTGACGACTCGTTCAAGCTTGGAGCCCTCGATTTCTTCGAGCTTCGGCTCGCCATCCACGAGGATCAGCACCGCCGGCATGTACTTGATGATGATCTCGGGCGGTGTGTGCTTGAGCTCGTCGGAATCGCGCTGCGCGACCTCGGCGGTGTCGAGCAGAGGCACGAGTCGATCAAGCTCGATTTCGAGGTCCCACGTCGGGATTTTCCCTTCCAAAAAGGCGACCAGCGCCTGCTGCTGCTCGTCGGAAGCTTCAGGGAAGGCAACCGTCGGGATTGTGATGTCATAGAAATCCACCATCCGGGTGTCGCGGTCGACGTCGAAACGGCCGCTGATCCATACCGCCCCAAAAATCGGGGCGGCATCGCCACCGGTAACCGAAACCGCCGCTCGTGCTTCGAAGGTGTTCTCCTTCCACGAATCGATCTGCGGCTCGTACATGGTCACGGTGTAGTTCTCACCCTCCATGACCTTCGGCCACATTTTGGCGTCCGCGGCGATGACTGTCGACGTTGCGGCGATCGTTGCAGCCGCGATCAATATACTGAGCACTAGTCTGCGGGTCATTTTGCCTCCTCGGCAATCACCAAAAAGGTCGGGAGGCGATGGCGATGCCTTGTGGAAAGCGGCACCATATCACAGCCCCGCGACGTGACGTGGTGAGATATGCAGGCTAGAATGTATCGACCGCGAAGGTCGCGAGGAGTTCATATGAAAGCCACGATAGTGATGTTGTCATTTGCCCTGATTGCCATGATCCTCGCAGGACCAGCCGACGCACAGGTCCGTGACGAGACGATTCTCACTTACAAGGTGCTCTCCGAGGAGTGGCACGACCTCATCGCCGGGGTTCTCGATCTGACCGAAGCAGAGGCCGAGGGGTTCTGGCCGATCTACGAGGAGTATTCGACCGTCAAAGGTGCGCTCTGGAATGAGCGTATCGACGTGATCAAGATGTTCCTCACCGGCTATGACACCATGGGGGCCGAGGTCGCACGCGGCCTACTCGGTGCGAGCTTCGAGATCGACTCCAAGATGGTGGCGCTGGAAAGGGCCTACGCCGATCGCTTCGACGACGTGCTGCCGCCCGCCAAGGTGGTTCGCCTCTTCCAAGCCGAGAACAAGCTCGAGACCATGATGTCGATGGAGATCGCCAAGGACGTTCCGCTGGCGAAAAAGTAGCTGTTAGCTGAGGCCTCTGCAAAAACCAGATCGCGACCAGATTCGCGTGGTAGCTGCACTAGATGGGAGGGGATAAACCCCTCCCCTACAACGAGAACCGTTGTGCGAATTCGAATTTTGCATGCGGCTCAGCTTTTAGGCAGTGAATGACGCTACTGCCAACTCCTCGTCGTCGAACATTTCGAAGACGCCCATCAGTTGCGCCATGGTCAGCAGTTTGCGCGCCTTGAGGTTGACGTTGAGGAGCTTGATTT
>JAOZUP010000343.1 GCA_029938595.1 Thermoanaerobaculales bacterium
GCTGAAAGGTGGGGGTCATCGTCGATAGCGATTGCGATCCCGATAGCGATAGCGATTCGTTACTCGTGTTCCACTTTCACTCCTGCCCCCACATGGGCTGTTCATGGTAAATTCACTCACTCGCAGCCGAGCGAAAGGAAAGGGCCTGGACGACGTGAATCTCGCCATTCAAATCACAGTCTTTCTGATCATGGCCATCGTCGGTCTCGATCTGACCCGGGCCGATTTCGGGCGGCTTACCGAACGTCCGACTCTGATCGTCGTTGCCTCCATCGCCCAGTGGACATTGCTACCTGTGGTCGCCTGGGCGGTCGCCTGGATCCTGCCGTTGCCGCCACACATCGTCGCCGGAATCGTGCTGCTCGCCGCGTGTCCGGCCGGCGCCATTTCAAACTACTACTCATTCATCGCGCGGGCGGACGTGGCACTGTCGGTGACCCTGACCGCCATCTCCGCAGCGGTTTCGGTGGTGACACTGCCGCTGATCTTGGCCGTCGGATTCAGCTTGATGCTCGACCACGCAGCCCGTGTGAAGGTCCCGATAGGGCCGATAGCGGTCCAGCTCACAGTGAATCTCCTGATTCCGGTGCTCGTCGGCATGTGGCTGCGCGCCAGGTTCCCTGAGTTCGTGACCCGCCACCAGACCGCGGCTCGTCGACTCGGCAATGTGGCCCTGGTCACCACCGTCGCGATCTTCCTCTCAGGTCTCGGACGATCCGTTCTCAAAGACCTCGGTGTGACGATCTTGTGGGCGGTTGTGTTCACGATCGTCGCCGCGGGTGCCGGTCTGATCGTGGGAGCAGCGCTGCGGGCCGACCGCCGCCAGCTCCAGACCCTGGCGATCGAGTTTGCGTGCCGCAACACGGCGATCACAATTCTCATCGGGGTCGTCGTGCTTGGCCGGCCCGAACTGGCGGTCTTCGGTCTGGTGGTCTTCCTCACCCAGATGCCGCTGGTCCTTGGAGCCAACGCCGTCGCAAATAGATGGTATCGGGAGTAGGAGAAACCAACCCGGTTCGACGACCACCTCGAACATCGCCTGGCATCGTTGGATTGTTATAACAAAAAGACATTTAACTTGTAGAAAATCGCATTGGATTTATCTATCTATCGACAATATGATCGCGCGTGTCATCGCGCGAGGGGCATGCAGGAGCGCTTTGTGGCGGCTGATTCGCAAAGACAACATACCGAGAATTGGCAACGGAGACAGGCACCAATGTAACGGACCCGCGGAGCGCGGGAAGGCCCTGTTCTTCATCTACTTTCCGCGCGATCCACGCCCAAGTCGCGGCGGGAATTGAACACGGGAGGGGTTCGAACTTCTGATGAATAAACGTCTATTTCAGATATTTTCCGTTGCCTTCGCGCTCTGCGCGACTTCGTCAGCGCACGCATCGTTGTTCGAGGGCGAGGCGCTCGATTCGGCCGCGGAGGTCATATCCTGGGTCGTCATCATTGTGGCCCCACTGATGGCCATCGCTCTGTTCTGGATCGTCCATGTGATGCCCGAAAAGATCGCGGAGGAAAAGGGACATCCACAGGCGAAAGCGATTCAAGTGCTGTGCCTGCTCTCGCTGGTCTTCGGAGGTTTACTCTGGCCCATCGCTTGGCTGTGGGCCTACACGAAACCCGTGATGTACAAAATGGCGTACGGCACGGATACGGTCGACTATCATCATGGGGAAAAAGAGGCGCCTGAAGAGGAACCGATCGAGCAGCAGATCCAGGCCCTTCGAGATCGGCTCGCGGAGCTGAATCTGAGACTTGCAGAGCAACCGGTCGTCGAAGGGGAGGATGCGTAAATGGAACTTCTCCTGCTGGGCATCTACTCGGTCTTCGTCTGGCTGATCTTCATCAAGCTCAAATGGCTGCCTTGGAACATCTACACCCAAGTGACCGCGTTGATGCTGCCGATCATCGCGCTGACCATGCTGATCCTGTATCTCAATATTGTGGCACCCTCCAGTCACGACGTTCGCGTCATCAACTACATGGTCGACATCATCCCGCAGGTCAGGGGCCGCGTGATCGACGTCCCGATCGAACCCAACCGCCACGTCATGGAGGGCGAAGTTCTCTTTCGCATCGACCCGACGAACTACGACCTGCGGGTCAAGTCGCTCGAGGCGAGAGTGCCCGAGGCCAAAGCGATGCTTATCAGTGCGACCGCATTTCAGAAAGAGCTTTATGCTCAATTGGACTCGGCACGTGGCAAGAGCGCTGCGATCTCTGCGAGACTCAAACTCGCTCGCGAACGTGTCGCGCAGACGAAGGAGCTATCCGAGGCAGGCGCCGGTACGGTGTTCGACTACCAGGAGGCACAGACGGCCACGAGCAAGCTCGAAAGCGACCTCGAGGCGTCAAAGGCGCTGGAATCGCAGATCAGCCACAAGCTGGCGGCGCGCACCGATGATGGCCAGCTCGCCGAGATCGCGAAAGCCGAGTCTGAGCTCGTGCAGCTCGACGCGGAGATCGCCGAGGCAAAATGGGAGCTCGATCAGACCACCGTCTACGCGCCCAGCGACGGTACCGTCGTCAACCTCCAGCTTCGAGAAGGCGCATTCACCGTGGCCCTCCCGCTTGCTCCTGCGATGACCTTCGTCGAGGACGAGCAATGGGTCATCGCCTTCTATGCACAGAACGAGCTGCGCAAGGTCGAGGACGGAAACGATGCGGAGATCTTTCTTCACACCTACCCAAACCAGATCATCAAGTGCAAGGTGCACTCCGTTGTCTGGGCCTCGGGACAAGGGAAGCTACCCATCGCCGGCATGATCCCGGACGATCCTACCGACCCCAACCGTTTTCCGGTGCGGCTGATACCGGAGGACGAAGAGCTGTTTCTCGCTGCGGGCGCCCGGGGTAGCGGCGCCATCTACACACACTCGGGCCACATGTTCCACATTCTTCGCAAGGTCCTCCTTCGGGTCGGCACGAAGATCGACTGGTTCATCCTGAAGCTGCATTGAGTTTGTCATGACACGACAAGCACGAAACACTCTGCAACTGTTGTTCGTGGTGCTGTTCGCGTACGGATGCGCGACCGCTCCGCCTCCCGAACCCCAGGAGATTCGGACGTCCGCACTGGGCGAAGACGTGCTCCCGCAGAACTGGATCGAGGGAGAGACAGTATCAACGGCTATCCGGAACGGGTGGATTGCGACCTTTGACGATCCTCAGCTCGACGCTCTGGTTGCCGAGGCGCTCGCGAACAACCCCGACCTTCGAATCGCCGCATCGCGACTCGATCGAGCTGCCGCCTATGTCGGAGTTGCGCGCGCAGCACTGTATCCTCAAATTGGCGTCGCGGGGCAGGGATCATTGAAACTCGGTGCCGATCTCAATTCCGGTCTGAACGGACTCGTGATGGGTGCATCGTGGGAGCTCGACCTCTGGGGGCGTGTGCGTTACGGGCGCGATGCCGCGCAGGAGTCGTTCGCCGCTGTTCAATCCGACTACATCTGGGCCCGGCACTCGCTCGCAGCGGCAACGGCAAACAGCTGGTTTCTCGCGACGGAAACGCTCCTCCAGAAACGGGCGGCGGCGGAGATGGTGGAGGACGCCGAGAATCTCCTCGAGCTCGCCAAGACGAGAGCTCGCGTCGGCGCTGGTGATGAACGGGACGTCGCCGCAGCCGAAGCGAGCGTCTCTGCCTATCAGGACAATCTTCTCAGGTTGAGCCTGGCGCATGAAAATGCTCTCCGTGCTCTTGAGGTTCTGCTCGGTCGCTACCCGGGCGCAGACCTCGAGCCGCGAACGGATCTTCCCGCGTTTCCCGGGCCAATTCCCGCCGGAATCCCGTTGAACGTGCTCGAACGGCGACCCGACCTCTTCGCCTCGGAGCGACGGGTCGCAGAGGCGTTTGATCGTGTCGGTGAAGCAAAGGCCGCTCGACTTCCTCGCATCAGCCTCACTGCAAGCGGCGGGCACGTCGACAGCAATGTCCTCGAGCTCTCCCCCGACTTCAGTAATCCGTTTGCCAGTCTCGGCGCCGGTCTGATCGCTCCGATCTTCCTCGGTGGACAGCTCAAAGCCCAGGTTGAAATTCGAAATGCTGAACAACGCCAGGCGATCGACGAGTACTCCAGTCTCGCACTTCGCGCCCTCTACGAAGTCGAAAGCGGTCTTGCCGCCGAAACGAACCTCGGACTTCGCGAGCAGGTCCTCAAAAGGAATGTGGCCCAGAACGAGCGTGCGCTCGACCTGGAAGAGATCGCCTTTCGTGTCGGCACGTCGGACATGCGCCGCGTTCTCGGTCAACAGCTCGCGCTCAACCTCGCCCACATGGAGTTCATCCGGTTGCAGAGAAATCGCCTGACACAGCGCGTCAACCTCCACCTCGCATTGGGGGGCAGCTTCGAATTCGTCGAGGAGGAGTCGGAGCCGGACTCAAGCGAAGAGGATTAGCCCGTTCCCATCCAGAAACTCTGGTGGGAACTGCGTGGTTCTCGATGCAGAAACGAGCGATTTTTGTGCAAGTTCTAGGAAGACAAGGATTTCCGCGGAGGCGTACTCGAGTACGCCGCACAAGGAAATCC
>JAOZUP010000344.1 GCA_029938595.1 Thermoanaerobaculales bacterium
GCCAAAATACCTGCTTGTCGATCGGCGCAGATTTCATCGGTGTCATGTTGCTCCTTGCCTCGTACTACTCGGGAGGATCGACCTCACCAAACACCCCGTTCAAGACCTGCCGCAAGCGCGGAAGCACCGACAGCTCGCTTTGATCCTCGTTGAAGTAACCCGCATAAACGGCCACCAGATCGCGATCAGGATTGACCAGGAGACCCTGTCCCGCCCAGCCCCCCTTGTACACGTCGTTGTTGGTGAAGACCTGATCCCACTGGTAGACATTGTGTTTCACGGTCTTTTTCGTGATTCCGTCCGGCGCACCCCCCCGGGCGTTGGCCAACAGCTCGGGCCGGCCGCCGTTCTTGAGCATCTCAATATGTCGGTCGGAGATGATCTTCCTGTCGCTGACAACCGAATAGCTCGGTGTGAACAGCAGGCCGAAACGAGCGACGTCGAGGAGTCTGCCGAGGAATCCACCGTCGAAAACCGGCACACCGTAGCGGGGTGCGAGGAAGGCTGCGTCGCTCTCGGCGCCGATCTGCGTCCAGATCTCGCGGGAGAGCGCATCCTGAAAAGGCATCCCCGTGAGCTTCTCGACCAGCCAGCCAAGGATGTAGGTGTTGATGGAGCCATATTCGTAGGAGGTTCCCTGTTCGGCGAATTTTCCGACCTTGAGGCTGGCGATGTATTCGTACGGATTGTCGGCGGATTTTTCGTCCCAGCGAGCCTCACCGGTCGTCTCCATGAGACGGTAGTAGCAGGATGAGGTGTCGTAGTACTCCTCAGAGCAGTTGACGCCGGTCGCCATGTCCAAAATATTTCTGACCGTGATCCCTGCATACGAGGAACCAGACAGCTCTGGGATATAGGTCTCGATACTCTTGTCGATCTCGACCTGTCCCCGGTCCTCGAGAATACTCACGACCGCAGAAACCAGCACTTTGGTCACCGACCAATAGATCGGTCTCTCGTAGGGTTCCATCCGCGGATAGACCTCGAAGACGATCTTGCCCCGATGAAGGATGACCATACCCATGCAGGTCGATAGATCGCTGTGCAGGAAGTCGGCAAACCGCATCGGCCCACTCGGTGTGTCGACCTCAAGGTCGGCAATCTCTGGCATCAGCTGACGATCGAGCTCCCGGACAGGTCCTGCACGGTACACATTGACCGTCGGAAAGATGCGGTTGAGGTTTTTGTTGTTCCACGCCATATCCTCGCCATTAGCGTTCCACCAAGAGGTGTTCTTCGGCAGCTTCTCGATCTGCTGACGAACCTCTTCAACCGGCGAAGCGGATTCGAACATCTCAGGCTCTGCCGCGACTAGCGCCGTCACCGTAAACAAGCAGCCGACAATGAGGAAGGCCGCGACCCGGTGGTTCATGACGTTTCCCATTCTGTCACCTGCCGTTCTTCCTGAAGAACTCCCAGATCACGTCCATCGCGACCTCGTCCTCTCCCTTGCGCGGCCAGTAATGATCGCCGTCCCGACCACACGTCACGACCTCAGCGCCGGTGACGCAATTCGCCCGTTGAACGCAGGCGAGACCCTGAACCCCGTCCATTGACGTCGGGTAGCGGGTGTCAACGGAATCACACTGCTGCGAACCTGGTCCCGCCCATTCGGCAATCACCCGCGAGGCGGCGGTGTAGAGAAAACCGTCATTCGCCGGCGAACCATCGAACGGCACGACCCGGTCGCCCGTCCCGTAGATGTTGAACATCGAAATCGGCGGATCGCCGCCGGGGGCACAACTGAAGCCCTTGGCGATGGTTCCGCTGATTGGAGCGATCGCGGCGAACCGGTCGGAGAGATCGCAGCCGAGCCGATGGACGAGCATGGCGCCGTTACTCATGCCGGTGGCGAAGACCCGATCACGGTCGATACAGAGTGTGCCTTCCATTTCGTCGAGGAGGGCGGTCACAAAACCGACATCGTCATAACACGAGCACCAGTCGCACTCGCTGGGTTCCCCGCACTCCGGCGGTGTCGGGTAGTCGTCGGCGTCTTCAGTGCAGATCGGTCCCTCGGGTCCCGGTGAGGAGTTGCACCCGAGATCGTTCCACGAGGTGACCAAAGCACCGTCAACCTCGAACCCGGTCCCCTGCGGATAGACCACCACATAGCCGTGCTCGTCAGCGTGCCGGCTAAAGGCGGTGTACTCGTTGCCGGGCTTCATGACGTTGCCCGTGTAACCGTGGAAGACCAGAAGCAGCGGTACCGGGGCCGCCGGGTCATAGCCCGTCGGGAGGTGGAGACGGTACTCGCGTTCGAGCTCACCAACCTGGATCGTCCCCGCAACGGACTCCCCCGGAGTCAACGGCGGCTTGTCGCCGCAACCCGCACTTGGATTGAGCAGCACAATTCCTACTGGAGCGTCAGCCGCCCGGCCAGACGCTGCCAACGGTCGCAACCGGTAGGAGTATTTCAGGGGCTCGGGCCACAGGGTGTACTCGTCATGGGTCCGGGCGCCCCAGCTGTCGTCTCCGCCGACCCCGGTCTGCTGCATGTCGATGTTGAGAGTGATGTCCTCGCGGTGCTCCATCTGGTAGCTGTGCTTGGCGTTTTCCAGATCGTCGGTGGTGTAGTGGTGGGCGCTGAAGGCGATCAGGGGTTCACCGATCACCAAAATGCCCGCGCCTTCATCATTAGTCAGCGACACCCAGCGCACATCGGTCTTGTTGCCGTTCTCCTGCGGCTCCGAGTAATCGACGAACTGCTCGTCGACGGTGCCCGACCAGACCCCGACTCTCGCCCCCGCCTTGCGGTCCCAATAGCTCTCGTGGGGACCTCGGCCGTACCAGGTAACGGTCTCGAATCCGCCCGGAACCGCGAGCTGCATGCCAAAGCGTGGGAGCTCCGGAAGCTCCTCCGCTCCCGGCGTGAACGCATGTTTAACGACGATCTCGCCGTTGCCGAGGACCGTGTAGACGACCTCGTTGGTCGACCCGACATCTGCGAACGAGCCCTCGAACCGCACCTCGATCTCGGCCGCGCCGAGCTGTTTGACGGATGCCGACTGGACACCCCAGTTCGAGCTGGCGGACTTCCACGGAGCGCAGCGTTTCGGCATGTCGTTGCCGCGGTCGTTGTCGGTCGGCGCGCGCCAGAAGTTGGGCCGGGGACCCGAGCGGATGAGCTCGGTGCTATCTGAAAGGAACGACGAAATGGTCCCGGTAGCCACATCGAACTGCACGGCGAAGCCATCACTCGAGACCGTGATCTGACCCTTTCCCTTTTCCACCGCGAGCGGAGGCATATTCGCCACATCCGGCTTCGGCGCCTCTGCTTCGAGATCCAGCTTGAACTGTTCCCAGGCGACCTCGTGGCTGCGATCCGCCCACAATGTGTCCTCGGCCAGACGGAAGCGCAGATTCAGCCAGTACTCGACCCCGGGCTGTGGCTCAACGGTGGGCAGAGGGACAGTGACGATTTGGCTCTCGGAAGGTGCAGCGTCCAGGCTCGGCAGCCTCCCGGTAGCGATCACGTCGCCGTCGCCCTTGAGCTCCCAGAATCCGTCGAAGCGATCAAGGTCTATGAACGCGTACCCGTTCTTGATCTCGACCTTTCCCTGGCCGAAGTCGATGGGTATCGCCGTGATGTACTGATAGACCTTCTTGAGCTCGAGCAGACCCGGGTGGGGCACCCGGTCCGCCGATACCAGGCCGTTCATCAGGAAGTTGTCGTCGTGGTAAACCCCGGGCGGCTCGAAGTCTCCGCCGAAGGCGAAGTAGAACTCGTCGGGCCGGCCTGGAACCGGTTGCCGTAGACCCTGGTCGACCCAGTCCCAGATGAAGCCGCCCTGCAGCCGTTCATGGCTGTAGATGGCCTCCCAGTACTCCTTCAGATTGCCGTTGCTGTTGCCCATGGCGTGTGAGTACTCGCAGAGGATCAGCGGCCGGTCGTCGTAGGTCTCCGCGTACTCGACGATTTTCGGGATCCGCTCGTACATCGGGCAGTAGATGTCGGTGTTGGGACCGAGCTCGGCGCGCTCGTAGTGGACGGGTCGCGACGCATCGCGCTCGCGGATCCATGAGCTGGTGGCGGTGAAATTGACACCGTCGCCGGCCTCGTTGCCGAGCGACCAGATGATGATGCTGGGGTGGTTCTTGTCGCGCTCGACCATGCTGATCGTGCGGTCGAGGTGGGCCTTCCCCCACTCCGGTTTGTTGCCCAGCGTCTTGTCGGGGTCGTAACCGATACCGTGCGATTCGATGTTGGCCTCGTCGATGACGTAGAGACCGTAGAAATCACAGAGGTCGTACCACTCGGACACATCGGGGTAGTGCGACGTGCGGACGGCATTGATGTTGTGCTGCTTCATGATCAGGATGTCTCGGATCATCCCCTCGGTGCTCATGACGTGGGCGGTGTCGGGGTCGTGCTCGTGGCGGTTGGTGCCCTTGATCAGCACCGCGACGCCGTTGACCAGCAGCTGCCCACCAGTGATCTCGACCTCCCGGAATCCGACGTTGGTCGACACCGACTGAACGACCGCGCCATCCGTGTCCCTGAGCGTCACGACCAGGCGGAAGAGGTTGGGCTCCTC
>JAOZUP010000345.1 GCA_029938595.1 Thermoanaerobaculales bacterium
CTGCCGAGCGGGTGGGCGACAAATTCGAAATCCGAAATCCGAAATTCCGAATCTCCTCCGCTCAAGCGCGGGCAAAATGCTCAAGTCGTCCGATCGTCCCCCGCGCCGGCAAATTCGAAATTCGAAATTCGAAATTCGAAATCTCCGCCGGTGTTTGGGCGGCATTCCTAATTCCTAATTCCTAATTCCTAATTCTGGGATGGGCGATGGGGCTCTACACTCCCCGATCGAGAAGCATCTCGCTCGCTTGGATGAGCGCATCTCGCTCGAACCCGCGCGGAAAGGCATCGGCCTGCTCTGCGGCCCTGGATGCAAACTCCTGGGCCCGGCGGCGGACCTCGTCGAGGACTCCGGAGGTGCGGACCATGTCGAGGACCTCGTCTTCCGAGATGGCGTCGAAGACGCCGCGTGATACGACCTCTCCGAGACGTTCTCGATTGTGCCGGCTGAGCTTCGGCAGGAGCAGGATGATCGGGAGGGTCGCCCGGCCCTCACGAAGGTCGGCCATCACGGGTTTCCCGAGATCAGACCTCGCGGCCGTGAAATCCAGAAGATCATCGACCAGCTGGAACGAGATCCCCACGTTGCGGCCGAACTCGAGCAGGCGCTCGGTGAGGTGGAGAGTGGCGGGTTGGAACAGAGCTGGTATCGCACACGCGGCGGAGAAAAGCTCGGCGGTTTTTCGTTGGGTGATGTCCATGTAGGTGGACTCGTCGACATCGAGGCGGCCTCGAACCTGATCGGCCAGGATCTCGCCCTCGGTCATGCGTAAGGTCGCCGAGGTGAGCAGCCTCATGACGTCCACGTCACCGAGCTCGAGGCACAGATCCATGGTTCGGGTGTACAGCCAATCGCCGACCAGCACCGTGGTCTGGTTGCCCCACGTGTTGTTGGCCGTCGGTTGGCCCCGCCGCAAATCCGATTCGTCAATGATGTCGTCGTGGATCAGGGTTGCCGTGTGGATCATCTCCACCACCGCGCCGTAACGTACATCGCGCTCGCCGGTGTAGCCCAGCATGCGGCTGACCAGAAGCACGAACGCCGGCCGCAGCCGTTTTCCACCGCTGCCGAGGACATAGGTGGCGACATCACGAACCATGGGTTGGGCGCGTTCGAACTCGCGGACAAAGAACCCGTCGACCTCTTCGAGACGTTCGAGCACTGGACCGAAGACCTGCCGGATCTGCCGAGCCTGTCGGAGGGAGCTCACCGTCGCTTTCACGTGCGCAGAATAGCACGGAGGGGGATTAGGAATCAGTTCTTAGTTCTTAGTTATTAGTTTTGAATTTCTCGCTCCTTTCCCCGCGGAATTTCGGATTTCGGATTTCGGATTTCGGATTTTCCACCCGCGCTCCCGCCGTAGAGTGCGGCGGAGGTGCCATTCTTGACATTGTTTGAACCCGCTTCTTTCGGTTTGGTAGGGTGTTTCAGGCAAACAATGTCAAGGGTGGCTCCTCTCGGGAAGCGCTATGAAAAACGAATCCTCTGAAAGTGGGTTCAGTTTTTCTACAGAGTTGGATGAAGAATCAACCCCAAACTGCGAGTAGTCGCCCCAGGGATGTGCGGGCTTTTTGCGCGTGGGGATGCACCTCGTCATGACCACAAAGAGTGATGACTTTGCGATAACAATCGACCGCCGCTTGCTCATCTTCTCGACAGTGTTGACGGAGGTGTCCCTTCATCAACCAGGCTTCTGTGTGGTGTGGATCTATCTTTAGGATTTGGTCGAGGAAGATCTCGGCAACATCCCATCTTTCCTCGGATATTGCCCGAGCAGCGTGTGACCGACAAATACGAATCTGCGAGTCATCTTCCCATTTCTTTGTATGTGGTTCTCGGTGGAAAATCTCGAAGGTTTTCATCTCTTTCGTTTCGAGAATGTCTCACTTTTTCAAAAATGTCAAGAAATTCAAGAAAATTTTCTGACATTCTTTGTGACCGGTAGTTCGGATTTTTTTCGAAGCTGATCTTTGAGGTTGATTTTGGATCCTCGTGGGTCGATTCCTGCGTCCATTTTCCATCGTGAGGAGCCGGAGATCTGACTTTGGATTGAACTCCATTTTGGTTGGAAAATCGGATCGAAATTCCGAACGCAGGCGGCCGTCTGACGCAGGCTGCCGGACTGCTGCGGAGGAGGGCGCGGCGAATGAAGGAACAGGCTATGATGGCGCCATGAGCCGAGGGTGGAACCCGCATATCTCACCGAGTTTCATGGCGAGGGCGGCGAGGTGCCGTGCCCAGTGGGGTTTTCGACCCAGAGGTCCGGCCGGAGCCCCCAGTGCCGTCCGCCGATGGGGCTCGCGAGCCGAGGTCAAGGCGCGAGGAGGAGTCGATGCCCGAGCATCGTCGACGACGAGCAACGAAGAGATCGGCCGCGACCCCCATCGGCCCGAAGGGTTGCGGCGGCATGGCCCCGTCTTCGTCGTTGCCGCTCCTCGGCGATGGAGGACATCGCCGTCGTCGGGGCGCCTAGAATCCGGGGCCATGGCGCTCGCAACGGACGACGCTGGGGACTCCGGCCGGGCCTCGCAGGGCGCGGAGTCGTACTTGGTAGTACGTCGAGCACCCTGAGGCGAGAAAACGCCGCTGGGTGCGGTGCATCGGCGGCCGCAGCAGGAACCCGGTGAGATATGCAGGTTAAACCGCCTCCATTCGTCCACCTTCACCTGCACAGCCATTACTCGCTGCTCGACGCCGCGATTCGGATTCCGGACCTTGCGGAACAGGTCGCGAAAATGGGCATGCCGGCGGTCGCGATCACGGATCACGGCAACATATTCGCGGCTTTTCAGTTCCATCGCGCCGCCATCAAGGCGGGCGTGCGGCCGGTGATCGGGTGCGAGGTGTATGTAGCTCCCGCGGACCATCGCGAGCGCGCACCGGTGGCGGGGAGGCGCAAGCCGTACGACCACCTCGTTCTATTGGCGGAGAATGACGCCGGTTATCGCAACCTGGTTCGTCTGGTGAGCGCGGGCTACCTGGAGGGTTTCTACCACAAGCCGCGGATCTCCAAGGATCTTTTAGCGGATCACAGCGACGGCCTGATCGGTCTCTCTGCTTGCCTCTCAGGTGAAATTCCGCGTTTGCTTATGACCCGAGACCGCGACGGCGCCCGGGAGGTTGCCGAGACCTACCGTGAGATCCTCGGCCGGGACAACTTTTTCCTCGAGATCCAGGACCACGGTCTGGCGGACGAGGAGTTCGTGCGCGAAGGCATGTCCGAGCTGTCGCGGGCCACCGGAATCGAGCTTGTGGCCACCAACGATTGTCACTTTCACAAGAAGGACGACACCTTCGCCCACAGGGTCCTGATTGGTATCGGCCTCAACCGGGACCTCGAAGATCTGCAGCGAAGCTACGCCTACAACACGGAGTTCTACGTCAAGTCGCCCGAGGAGATGTACGAGCTCTTTGCGGATTATCCCGGCGCCTGCGAACGCACCGCGGAGATTGCATCCCGCTGTCATGTGCGTTTCGATACCGACTCCCTTCATCTCCCGAAATTCAAGGTCCCGGACGGCTCGAATCTGGAGGCCTTTCTGGCAGAGAAAGCCGCGGATGGGCTTCGTGGACGTCTCGAGAAAGGAACGGTCAGGCAACATTCTGATGAGGATTACGCCAGGCGTTTGGAAACCGAACTCGACACCATCCGCAAGATGGGTTTTCCTGGATATTTCCTTGTAGTGTGGGATTTCATCCGCTTTGCTCGAGAGGAAGGTATTCCGGTGGGCCCGGGACGAGGCTCGGCGGCAGGTTCTCTGGTTTCTTACGCCCTTGGGATCACCGATATCGATCCGCTCGAATTCGATCTCCTTTTCGAAAGGTTTCTCAATCCGGATCGGATTTCGATGCCGGATATCGACATTGATTTCTGCCAGAGGCGGCGCGATGAGGTCATCGACTACGTGCGCCGTCTTTATGGCGAGGAATCGGTGTCGCAGATCGCGACCTTCAACATCCTCAAGGCCAAGTCGGCGGTGCGCGATGTCGGCCGGGTGATGGGGATGCCTTTCGGGGACGTTGACCGTATTGCGAAGCTCATTCCCGATGATCTCAACATCACGATATCGCGGGCACTGGATGACTCTCCCCAGCTACGGGAGTTGGTCGAAGGCGACGAGGACGTCAACCTGCTGATCGAGACCGCCGGTCGGCTGGAGGGGCTCGCCCGCCACTGTGGGGTGCACGCGGCGGGAGTTGTGATCGCGCCGGAGCCGTTGGTCAACCTCGTACCGTTGAACCGCAGCTCCCACGGTGAGGTCACGACCCAGTTCGACAAGGATGACGTCGAGGCTCTCGGTCTGCTCAAGATGGACTTCCTGGGTCTGCGGACCCTGACGGTGATTGACAACGCTGTGAAGTCGATCCGCCGCGAGGAGAATCCCGATCTCGATCTGGA
Source organism: Thermoanaerobaculales bacterium (assembly GCA_029938595.1). Lineage (GTDB taxonomy): Bacteria > Acidobacteriota > Thermoanaerobaculia > Thermoanaerobaculales > Sulfomarinibacteraceae > Sulfomarinibacter. The sequence goes on from JAOZUP010000345.1 coordinate 4,400, forward strand.
GAAGATTCCGTTTGACGACCCCGAAGTCTTTGCCCTCTTTTCGGACGGTGACACCGACGGCGTCTTCCAATTCGAGTCTGCCGGCATGAAGGATGTCCTGCGCAGGGTACAGCCGCAGACATTCCTCGACATCG
>JAOZUP010000041.1 GCA_029938595.1 Thermoanaerobaculales bacterium
ACAGCGCGTTCACGGAGATCTCGGATCTCGCGGTTGGGGATGGCTCGGTGTGGGCTACAGCCCTGGTTGGAGAGCCCGTGACCACCCCCCGCAAAAAGAAGAGCAACGGAGACGATGCGGAGAAGACGGAGGTCGAGACCGAGGTCACCGTCACCACCGAGCTCAAGCTGCCCAAGGTCAACGGCAAGACGGCAACCTCGGAGGTGATTCGCTTGACCCCGGATGGCGGACTCCTCAGCATCCACCGATTTCTCAAAGAGGTTGCGTCGGCCATCGCGTGGGACGGGCAGGGGGTGATTGTCGGAACCGGCTACGAGGGCGAGGTGTGGCGGTTCGTCGACGGCGGCGGCGCCCGTCTCGCAACCGTGGATGCGGTTCAGGTGGTCGGCGTGATCGATGGCGGCGCCGCCCTCCTCACCCAGGGGCCGGCAAGGGTCTTTTTGCGCGGTGGCGGCGACGACCGCGCCGGGCGGTTCCGCTCACCGGCGAAGCAGTTCACGCAGCCGGTGAACTTTGGCGAGTACCGAGTCGAGCCCTCCTCGGATGATCAGCGCATTCGCTTCCGGTCGGGGATCTCGGCAAAGCCCGATGGAACCTGGCTCGAGTGGAGCCAGTGGCTGCCGGCCGCACGAGGGCGGGTCCCGCTGCCGCCGGCTCGGTCTCTGCAGTGGGAGCTGGATTTCCCCGCGAAATCCGGGTTGTCGCCGGTCGACCGCGTCGAGGTCGCTGTGGTGGAGGTCAACCTCCCACCACGGATCAAGGAACTCGAGGTCGAGGAACCGGGAGTGGTCTACTTGGCTGCGCCGCCGGCCTCCGGTCCCGTGATCGAGGCGGTTCACCCTGACGTCAACGGCATCTTCACCGTCATCGACGAGAGCGTGCCGAAGAACAACTCGAGCACCAAGGGCAAGAAGTACTACCGTGCTGGTTTCAGGACGGTGAGCTGGAGTGCGACCGACGACAACAAGGATCCACTGCGGTTCTCGCTCGAGGTCGAGAACCGTGAGGGTGTTTACTTCACGGTGCGCGAGCGAATCACCGGCGCCCAACTCGGGGTAGACACAAGTGCCGTTCCAGACGGTGCGTACCGCTTCCGGCTCACCGCGTCCGATGCCCCTCAGAACCCGGCGGCCCCCCTTGAGACTCATCGGGTCAGCCGCTGGTTCCACATCGACAACACGCCGCCGGTCATCAGCATCGTGCGGTCCGGAGAGAAGTGGGTTGCCACCGTTACGGATGCTCTGAGCCCGATCGTGCGCGCCGAGTGGTCGCGGGATGGCGAGACCTGGCAGGCATTGGCACCCTCAGACGGGCTCCTCGACGGCCGCGAGGAGACGTTCGAGTTTTTGGCCGAGCCAGGCCGCCACATGGTTGTGGTCAGGGTCGTCGATCGGCAACACAATCGCGCCACCGCAGGCGCATCAGAACGTTAGAACGTTTAACGTTTGAACGTTGGACGCTTGTGCCCTGAACCCTGAATCTTGAACCTTGTATCTGGGCCGGCATGTGGAACGTTCTAACGTTCAACGTTCTAACGTTTTAACGTGAGATGGGCTACAATCCTGGCATGATTGAGCCGCACGCACCCGTTGCCGTCTACCCGGGATCCTTTGACCCTTTCCACGAGGGCCATGTGGCGATTGTCGATCGCGCGACCAGGATCTTCCCCAACGTGGTTGTGGGCATCCTCCAGAATGCAGGCAAGGATGCGCTGTTCAGCCCCGCCGAGCGTGCCGAAATGGTCCGCGAGATCTACCAGAACAACCCGGCGGTGGAGGTGCGTGCGTTCTCGGGGTTGTTGGTGAACTTCCTTCAGGAGATAGACGCCACCATCATCATCCGCGGCATGAGAGCGGTGTCCGATTTCGAGTACGAGTTTCAGATGGCATTGATGAACCGGCGCCTCTACCCGGAGGTGGAGACCGTGTTTCTGACTCCGAAGGAGGAGTACCTCTACCTCTCCTCGCGGCTCGTGCGCGAGGTCGTGGCGCTCGGCGGTGACGTTGACGGGTTGGTGCCGGATCCGGTGCGGGACCGGCTCGAGGAGCGGTACCGCAAGGTGACCCACCCTCCCACCCGGTGATGGTTCGTGCCGCTCTCGCGACGAAACCCGGTGAGAAACGCAGGCTAGTCGTTTTCGGTCCGGGGCATCCGTTCCGCGGCGGTGTCGCGCGCACTACCACCGAGTTGGTTCGCAGCCTGCAGGCTCGTGGGCACGAGATGCACTTCCTGACCCCACAGCGCCAGTATCCAGGGTGGATCTATCCCGGGAGGAGCGATCTCGACCGCGATGCGTGCGCGCGCCTGGATTGTGCGGAGGCGGCACTGGATCCCCTGAACCCGCTCTCGTGGTTCGGGAGCAGGCGCCGGGCGCTGGCCCTCGATGCCGATGCGTGGATCTTTCCCTATTGGACTTGGGCCTGGGCCGGTTTGTGGCATTTTCTGCTGCGCGGCGAGCGGCCGCCGGCGGTGGCGGTGGTCCACAACCCCGCCGACCACGATGCCGGATTTCACCAGCGTCTGGCCGCCCGTCTCGTCCTTGGCCGCTGCCAGGCCCTCTTCACCCACGCGCGTGCGCTCGAGGAAGGTCTCGCCGCCGTCTATCCGGGGGCGCCGATCGCCTTCCACCCGCTGCCATCGCCCGATCTCGGAGCCCTGCCGTCGGCCGATGAGGCGCGGGCGGCGCTCGGGGTGCCTACAGATTGTCGAGTGGCGCTGTTCCTCGGTCTCATTCGGCCCTACAAGGGGGTCGACCTGTTGCTCGACGCGATCGCCCGCCAGCCCGCCGGCAGCGACTGGTTCCTGGTTGTGGCCGGCGAGCCGTGGGGGAACCTTGGAGACAGCCTGTCGCAACAGGTACGGCGGTTGGGAATCTCCGACCGCGTTCGACTCGAGCTCGGTTGGGTGCCGGAGCCCGAGGTGCCCCGTCTGCTGGCCGCGGCCGACCTCGTGGTTCTGCCCTATCGCTCCGGCTCACAATCGGCGGTGGCACCGCTCGCCCTCGGGGCGGGAGTGCCGGTGCTGAGCACTGCGGTTGGAGGATTGCCGGAGGTGGTGCGGCACGGGGTTGACGGTTGGCTCGTGCATCCTGGCTCGGCCACCGAACTGGCGCGTGCCCTGGAGGAGCTCGACCGGTCGCGGCTCGCAGCCCTGGCCGAAGGAGCACGACAAGGACGAGGACGGTTCACCTGGGACGGCTATGCGGAGGCGCTGGAGGGGCTGCTCACTAGAGTCACCTCTATTGAGGACAAGTAATCAGTATTCAGTGATCAGTGATCAGAATATACCGGGGCTACTGATCACTGATCACTTGATGACTGATCACTGGCTCACTCAAGCAAAACGGCCCGCCGATTCTCGGCGGGCCGCTGTGGTTGACGTGTCGTTCCGTGTCAGTTCGTCAAGCCGCGGATCAGATCCACCGCTTCCTCGTGGTTGAGCGTCTCGTCGAGGGGCAGGCTCTTGGTTTCGGAGATGCCCTCTTCGTCGAGCTCGAGGTAGTGGAGCAGGTCGTCCTCGTCGCCGTCCCAGTGCATGATCAGCTTGAGACCGCCGCCGACCGCGAGCCGGCCCGTCGCGAGCGGGAGATCGGATCGGAGGGCGATCGTTGCTCCCTGGCGGAGGATGATGATCTGGCGGCGCCGTTTGGCGGTGCCGGAGTCGTCATCGACGACCTCGGTGTCAAGCTCGAGGATCTGGAAGATGCAGTTTGCAAGATCGGTGGCGAAGACGTGCGGGTTGCCGGTCTTTGGCTCGATGAAGAGCTTGGGGTACTTGAGGTTGTCTCCGACCTCGATATCGAAGCAGGCGATGCCGTAGGGGAGGAGATCGATGAGGTCCACTGGCGCCATGTTCCAGAACTGCGGCTTACCCTGGTCGTTGATCGCGACCGCCGCGTAGCGGGCGATGCCGACGTCCTCTTCACCGGTTTGGCTCCACCACGTCAGGTGGAGGAAGGTGGTTGCGAGCTCGGTCACCACCGGCTCCTCACCCTCGTTGCCGTCTTCGGTGATCACCGATACCGCGCGGTGGATCAGAAGCTGCGGGTTGTAGGCGGCCGTGCCGTCATTGCCGGCAAAGGTGATCGGTCCGATCCAGGTGTCGTCGATATAACTCGCGACGCGCAATCTTGCGTCCATCCCGGTCTTCTTCTGCCACAGAACGTAGAGGGCGCCGGTTGTTTCGTCCACTCCCACCTGCAGAGAGTTGGCGACCGCGGCGGCGGACTGGGGAACGATGAGCTCGCTGACCGTGCCATCGGCATAACGGGCGGTGACCACGACCTGGTTGTCGTGGGTGGCGACCGCGTACAGATCGCCGGCTCCGGTCAGCGTCATCGGCCCGGTGGCGGCTGATATGCCGGCAATACCGAGCGCGATAGCGGCTATCAGAATGTATCTGATTCCTCTCATCGCTACCCCCTCAGGTTCACCACGGTGGTCAGGTCAGTGGCGAGGAAAACATCGATGATTTCCTCCGACACCCCGGCCTCCGGGTAGTACGCGGTGAGCTCGTGCAGGTATCGGCGCGCACCAAAGGTGTCGCCGCGTCTCACCGCGATTTCGCTCAATAGAAACAGGCAGTTCTTCGCGATCTGCTCATCGGAGTATTTGATCGCGAACTCGAGGGCCTCCGTACCACAGCTGAAGGCCATGTCGAGCTCGTCGGTGAGCACGTAACCGTAGCAGAGGTCCTGGAGAACCTCGTACAGGTAGTGCTCGGCTTCATATTCCTCCAGAACCGCCCTGGCCGCCTCGCAGCGGCGGATGCCCTCGTCGAGGCGGTCGGTGCACAACATCACGTATCCAAGGTTATCCTCGACCTGTGCCGCCATCACTCGTTGGTAGCCGTCGGCGCCGGCATGAGCCTCCATGCAACGGCGAAAGGCTTCCTCGGCTTCGTCGAAACGCGAGGCGCGGGCGGCGAGCGTGCCGACAAGGTTGAGACTGCGGTGCTCGAGTGACTGATCGCCGATCTCTCTCGCGATCCCGGTGGCGCGACGCGCGTAGCTGTCAGCACGCTCGAGATCTTCTGAAATATAGTAGGCGACGCCGGTGCAGTAGGCGGCGAGGAAGCGGTTGCGGGTGTCGCCGCTCGAGAGCAGGATCTCCTTGAGCTTTGGAATCTGATCGGCGCCCTGGTCGAGCTCGACGAGGACCGAGCAGCGGTTGCAGAACGCGCGGTCCGCGAGATCGATCTCACCCAACTCGCGGGCGACCGATTCCGCTTCGGCGAAGAGCCCGGCAGCGTGCTCGAAGTTGTCGGCTCCAACCGCCCTCTCGCCGAGCATCAGGAGTTCTTCGTAGCGCTCCCTCATGAGCCGTTCTCTCCGCTGCGTTTGGCGACGAGGCTGCGCCGCCCCTGGCGCTCCTTGCGCAGCTTGAACTCGAGGAACTCCTGGACCTCAGCGCGACCCTCCGGGCTGAGCTCACGCATGAGGTGCAAAATCTTCATGTCCTGCCGGCTCAACGGCTGCTGCTCGCGCTCGGTCTTTTCGGATTGATCGCCGAAGAAATCGGCGAGATCGAGATCGAAGACACCGAGAATCTTGAAGAGGTTGTCGAGGGAGACCCGGTACTCGCCCTTTTCCATCCGCGACAGATCGGATTGCTGAATGCCAATCTGGCGCGCCAGCTCGGCCTGCGTCAGCCCGCGCTCCTTGCGCAACTCGCGCAGGCGGCTGCCGATCGCGGCCACTTCTGGCGTTCCGATCTGGGCTTTCTCGGCCATCTACTTGGTCTTCCTCCCGCCATGTAGTACCATCCCGCCGCTGCAGGTGGGCACAACTCGGCCACACGGTATCCATAATATGCTGCCACGGCAACAACGTCAAGGACTCTCGGCCCCGTCACAACCCTCGATCACACCGGATGTGACCGGGCGCACTTGGCACCGATCTTGCTGTCCGTGCCGCGAGGGAGAGAGATCCGTCGGTCGCGGGGATCGATGCTCCGCAGGAGTGAATCTTGGAGGTTTCTGATGAGTCGCAATCGAGTATTCGCAGTTTTCCTGGTGGTGGGAATGATTGCCGCCGTCGGCTGGAGCCAGGAGGCGCCGAAGACCGCCAAAGAAGAACCGGCGAAGGCTGAGACCGAAGCCGCCGGTGAGGATGTATTGAGCGCCGAGGAGATCGAGGAGCTGCAGCGTCTGTCGGGCGACAAGAAGCCGCAACGGACCTGGTCGGAGTTCGTCACCGACTGGATGACCCCCAAGCCGTACGACAAGCGGCAGGTCATCAAGATCGACGATCGCTACGCCTATTCGCACGTCGTCTCCGGCATCAAGATGGAGATCGTACGTGAGGATGACGAGTTCATCTGGCTGCGCGGCATCTCGCCGGAGGACCCGAACTCGGCCCTGTACAAGGTCTGGGCGCAGCGCGAGGCCGACGAGGCTAGGGTCGCCGACTGGGTAGAAATCGCACAGAAGCCGGGTGCGTTCAACTTTCTTGACTTTGCGGCGGTGGCCGTGCCGCCACCTGACATGGAGAGCCTCCATTTCGAGCCCGGGCCCGGAAGGCTCCCAGCCGGCGGACGCTGGCAAATGGGCTTCGCAGTCGCGGACATGAACGAGGACGGCCACGCCGACCTCGTCTTTCCGCCCCGCCGCAAGCAGTACCCACCGGTGCCCGCGATCTTCGTCGGTGATGGCAAGGGTGCCTTCGAATTCTGGGAGGATGTCAAGTGGCCCGAGAAGATGCCGTGGGACTACGGCGGCGTGGCGGTGGCCGACCTCAACAACGACGGCCATCAGGACGTCGTCTTTGCGGCTCATTTCAAGGCCCAGTTCGCGCTCCTCGGCAACGGTGAGGGCCGCTTCCCGAGCGGTGGCGTGCTGCCGTCGCCTGACCCACGGATGACCTCACGTGCCGTGACCGCAGCCGATTTCGACGGTGACGGACGCATCGACCTAGGCTTCGTCTCCGAGGTCGACTACGACATGACGACCAATGCCCGGGTCGAAGGCGCCACGACGGTGTGGGTCCTCTTCAACCGCGGTGACACCTGGGAGATTTCGACCGAGGGCCTGCCCACCGGCTTCATCGCCGATGTCATCCGTGCAGCCGATCTCGACGGCGACGGCCGACCGGAGCTCGTGCTGTCATCGAACACCCTCGGCCCGCGGTATCTGGTCTTTGCCTGGCGCGGCGCGGACGGATGGCAGCCGGCCGAGCACCGGGGCGTGCTCAGCGCCGCCTACCATTACGACGTGGAACCTGACGTTGGGGGGGTCTTCGCCACCTTCGTTCAGTTCCGTCGCTACGATGGCCGGACCCAGGCGCGCAACGGTATCGTCCGCTACCCGACGCGTTTCGACGATGAGTTCGAGGCCCCCGAGCCACTGCTGTGGGACGCGGAGCGCGGCGACGTGTTCTTCCGGATCGCGATCGGCGATCTCGACGGCGACGGCCATACCGATTTCGTGGCCGGCCGCAAGGGCGGCGGCCTCGAGGCTTACCTGCAGACCGAGGACGGCGCGTTCTACCGTGAGCGCGGGAGCGAGCTCGATGGCGTGGGACGCGCCTTCGACATCCGCCTCGTCGACCTCGATGGCGACGGCCGCGACGACATAATCGCCAGCTGCGTCGACCAGGGCGAGAAGCCGGGCGGGGCCTACGTGTGGCTGACCCGGCCAACGGAATAATTTCGGATTTCGGATTTCGGATTTCGGATTTTTCACCCAACCCTCCCGGAGTGCTCCAGGGTTTTGGGGGAGGGTTGGGGATTCCGGATTCCTAATTCATCCCTGTCTATTGACTTGCAGGGGCAAGGGTGGGATGATTTTTTAGATGTACAGGGCCTCTCTGTTCTTGACAGCTTTTGGACCTGATGATATATTTTATGCTGTGATGACATAACCTGAGGATTAAGTTGCTAGGAATAAATCATTTACAGGAGGTGATGCGGGACATTGGAGGAGGGTAGAGATTGTTTGACCGGCCCCTCGTGGCCGGTAGCTATCAGTTGCGAAAATCGATAGGAAAAGGAAGGAGCTGAGCATGAAAAGGTATCTGACAATGGCGCTGGCGGGGGTTTTGGCCCTCGGTTTGGGCAGCGCCGCTTTCGCCGTTGAGTGTGCGTTGGACGTGGTTCCCGCGTCGACGCTGCTCTTCCCGTTCGTACAGTATGACTATGACGGTGGTGACCAGGGTTCGACAACGCTGTTCGCGATCACCAACGTGTCGAGCGAGGCGCAGATCGTCCACATCACGCTGTGGACCGACTATTCGATCGCGATCCTCGACTTCAACCTGACGCTGACGGGCTACGACGTCCAGACCATCAATATCCGCGACATCCTCGAGTTCGGCGTTCTGCCGAGCGATGACACGGGTGCCAACGAGTGGTGGGACGGCACCGGCCTGACCAATGCCGGTCCCTCGCCGTTCGACGATGGTCCGTACTCGACCTTCAACGAGCTGTGGGGCGGCGCCCTGGATGGGTACTTCAACGCCATGGGCCTGCCGGATCCGGAAGCGACCGGCCCGACCACCCTCGACTGCAACCCGGCCGCCTGGGTCTCGTCGCCGGTGAACTACCGCGCGCCGACGGGCAACATCCCGTCGGGTACCCTCGATATCTTCAAGGGCTACCTGCAGGCCAGCCAGACCGCCACCACCGGCTACCGGAATTGCAGCTGGACCAGCGGCGTCACCTTCCCGAACGGCACCTGGTTCACCAACCAGGAGCCCCGCGCGACCTGGATGTACATCACCGCCGACGTGGTGGGGGCCTGCAACAAGGACCTGCCGGACAGTGATGCTCTGTCCTACTTCGGAACCTCCGGCGCCGGCGTGCTGACCGCCAACGTTCTGATGGGCGACCTGCTCTACCTCGACGCCGACAACAACTACTCCGAGGCCTTCAACGCGGTCCACCTCGAAGCGAACCCGGGCCTTAATGCGATCACCTCTTTCTACGAGCGCTATCATGACGGCGCCGGTTTCGAGCTCCGTGAGCCGCTGCCGACCGCATGGGCCTTCCGTTACATGTTCTCCGAGGCGGCCCAGGCCAACACGTGGGTTCGCGCTTGGAAGGGTTCCACGGATAGCGGCATCGTCATCGACCTCGATGACTATTATGGAGGCCCCGGCGGCACCATTTCCGGTCCCGGCCCCGCCTCCCTCTACGCCAACAGCTGCATCCCCTACACCTACTACGCGTGGGATGAGGATGAGAACGTGAACTCGGTCGGCCCCGGCTTCATTCCGCCGTGGTCGGGCGTCGAGGATCCGGACCCGATTCCGGTCCCGAACCTGTTCCCCCTGGAAACCCAGGAAGTTGCGATCAGCGAGTTCTTCATCGTCGAGGATGTGGACCACAACGCCTTCGGTTGGGCGATGGTCATCTGGCCGATGTCCAACTACGGTGGGGCGTATGAACCCGACCTGTACCAGACCTGGATGGGCGTCAAGTACGCAGCCTTCGGCGCGTACACCGCCGGTCTCGAGGCGACGGTGCTTGCCAACTTCAACTGCGACCCCGGGCAGGTTCTGCCTGGACTCTACTCTTCGTACTCCGAGTGACCAGAGCCGGCTGGTTGCCCCGGCGGGGTAGCCACGAAATAGCCGGGTGATTCTCACGAATCAAATCTCAGGGGCGGCCTTCGGGCCGCCCCCTTTTTTCGGGGCCGCAGCCGACAGCCGCGGCCCCGAAAAAACATGGTTGACGGTGGACCGAAAGACGCGTATATTGCCGCAGCGCGGCGATGGTCGCTGCGGCCGTGGGTGACCACGGTCACTGCCCGCCGGAGAATCCTTAAAGTACTGAAAAAATACGGATCTATAAGGCCCTGTGCGATTGACATGAGGGGCTTTTGTGGGATACCTTTAGCCGTGGAGGTGCGGATGTTTCGCACGTGGAATCAGACACTAACGACCTTTCTTCGCGCCGCGCCGATCCTGGCGCTGGCGCTTGTCGCTGCCGCGTCGGCCTCGCCGGCTTCGGCCCAGACCCACTGCACGAGTTGGGTCGACACCCTGCTCGACACCACTGAAAACTGTGTTTCGGAGCCGTGGCGCCCGCGCGCCTCCGATGTCGACACCTTCCGCTGGAAAGGCCACGACTACGTGATCTTCAATCGCGGCAACGAGCTTTCGATCTACAACATCGACGACCCGAAAAATCCGACCCATACCGCGACCTCGGACTTCGACTTCGGCACCCGCGGCGACTCGGACTACGACCTCATCGACTTCGATGTCTGCGACGACTGCCGTTATGCGGTGCTCTCGCACAAGGTCAAGCGGACCGTGGTCTTCGACCTCGGCGCCGGCGGTACGCCCTCCTTCCCGGCCGGCGCCTACGCCTTTTACGACGGCAGGGACAACAAGATCGGCGGCTACGTTTTTTCAAAGGGTGGCCAGGAGTATCTCGTGTCCGGCACCGGACCGGGCGAGTGTTTTTCCGGTTCGAAGCTCCACACCCTCGATGGCCTCTCCAGCCTGAGTTTCCTTTCCTGTATCGAGATCGGCGGGGCGGGGATTCTCCTTGACGGCGTGCATGAGTACGATACTGGTGCCGCCTTCTACCTCTTTTCCAGCGGGGGGGACGGGAACACCCATGTCTTCCGAGCGGATGGCGCCGGGGCTACACTGTCGCTCACATACCTCACGTCGCCCATCGGCATGCGGGGAAAGCGGTACGAGCTCTCGATCGACCGCAACAACGCCCTCCTGGCTTCGGCCAACCTGGACGCGTCGGAGATCCAGATCTGGGACATCGCCAACCCCGAGGTCCCGCAGCGGTTGTGGACGGTCTCGGGTCAGGCGAACAACGTGTCGCTGCGGTCGCCGAGCATCGGCAGCGTGCCGACCCTGATGACCAACGTTGCCGGCTGGCCCGACTCGACCCGGACCTTCACCGTCGGCAGCACCGGCCCGGAGGAGTTCGAAGCCGACTTCTGGACCGACCCGTCGCTGGTCCACAACGACCTCCCGGTCTGCGCCTTCGCCGCCGGCGGTGCCCTGTCCCCCGACGGCTCGGTGCTCTTCCTGAGCCGCTACGCCATCCACCAGGTTTTCGACCTCTCGGACTGTCTCCAACCGACGCCGGCGGTGGCCGATCTGGCCATAACGCCCGATCCTGTTTTCCCAGGTGACGCTGTGACCGTCCGGGACACCACCACGGGCCGAGTCGACCGCTGGGCGCTGTGGGTGACCGAGGAGCCGAGCGGCGCCCTTGTGGCGGGTGACCCGACACCCTCGGGCCCCCCCAATCCGCACGAGATCCCCTACCAGATTCCGCAGGACCTTCCATGGGACACCAGCTATCAGGCCTACGTCGTGGTTGAGAGCGACGACCTCACCCCGACGGACCCGGACTTCGACACTGAGATCGTCATCAACCGGACACCGGGTGCCACCATCTCGATCGAGCCGGCGGCGGTGGTGGTGGGGGAGAGCGTCACCCTGACCGCGACCGCCGAAGGTAACCCGGACGCCAACCCCTACACGTGGACGATCGACCCGCCGGTCGGGGTGGACTTCTACCGCGACACCGCATCGACCGTTGTCACGCTCGACAAGCCTGGTGTGTGGGCTTTCTATCTCACGGTCGACTATCAGCACGGCGCGGCGGCCGGCGGCACCTACCAGGCCACCGCCGAGATCATCGATTTCAACGTCACCTCGGTAGCGGCGGACTTCACGATCTCGCCCGCGAGCCCGCTCCACACCCAGGAGATCACCCTCGACGGCTCGATCTCCAAGCCTGTGGGCGGCAACCTGAGCTACCAGTGGACGGTCGAGGAGTTCTCCGGTTCTGGCACCTATACCGGATGCTCGGCGACGGACGTGTGCACGATCCCGGGCGACTCCCTGCAACCGGACACCTGGTACACCGTCAGTCTCATGGTGACCAACAACGACGACCAGGCGACGTCATCGATTTCGCAGAATGTACTGGTGGGCGACGGCGCCATCCAGCCCAGCATCAGCTTCAGCCCCACGAGCCCCGAGATCGGTACCAACGTGGTCTTCACGATCGGCGGTGTGCCGGGAGACATCGACAATGCAAATTGGAACATGGGCGGGAGCGGTTGCGATGGGGCCGATTCGAGACCGGAGTGCATTCCCACGCTCTGGAACGACTGCAAGGCGGTTGCTTTCGAGTACTCCTCGGGCGGCACCAAGACGGTGAGCCTGACGATCGAGATCGGCGACAACACCTTCACCGCCGATGACGTGCCGGTGACCGTGGCGTCGAGCGGGAGTTGCGGCGGCACGACTCCGCCCGCCACCTGCAGCTACAGTCTGAACCCCACCTCCCACACCGTTGGGTCCGCCGCAACCCCCGACGGCGTCTATAAGTCCTTCCAGGTGACGACGGCCTCGGGTTGTGCCTGGACCGTAGCCACCACCTTCCCGTGGATCAACGACCTGTCGCCCTCCGGCCAAGTAACCGGCAGCGGCACGGTGCGCTACCAGGTCGATGAGAACACCGGCCCCAAACGCACCGGCTCGGTCATCGCAGGCGGCCGGGGCTTCATCGTCACCCAGAACGCTCCCTACGCGGCCGAGAACTTCACCATGTCCAGCTCGCAGCCGGACATCGGAGAGGTGGTGACCTTCACGGTCGACCCGGTGCTCGAGGTCGCAAGCTGGGACTTCGGCGACGATGACTGCCGCGGCAACAGCCCGGTCATCAACTGCCTCTTTCTGCCGACCGGCACCTGCAACACCATGCGGTGGACCTACCCCACCTCGGGTGAGAAAACGGTCACGATGGTGCTGACGGACGCAAGGGCGAAGACCAAGTACCCGACAGTGCGGACCATCGGGGAGTGCTGTCTCGCCGACGCCCGGCCCGACGCCCACTTCACGATGAGTGCGGACGAGGTCTACACCGGCGAGAAGGTGGTCTTCACCGATACCTCGTCGAAAACGGCCCTCAATACCAAGGCCCTCGGTATTGGTTGGACGCCGCCGGCCCCCGAGATCGGTCAGGACATCACGTTCACCCTGAGCGGCATCGTCGGCGACATCGAGAAGGCCACGTGGGACTTCGGCGACGCCGGTTGTGACGGCCCCTCAACCGACATCTGCGTACCAAACCTGTGGAACGATTGCTCGGCGATCAGCTTCGCCTATGCTTCCGGGGGAGCGAAGTCGGTCAGCGTCATCCTCGAGCTCGAAGGCGGCGGCGCCGACAGCGCCGATCCGGTGACGGTCAACATCGCCAACAGCGGTACGTGCGAAGAAGGCGGTGGCGGCTGCAGCTACACTCTCAGCGAGTACTCGGCGAGCTTCCCGCCCGAAGGGGGCAGCGGCTCCTTCGACGTCACCACTACCGCCGAGTGCGCCTGGAACGCGACCACAACGTCGTCGTGGGTGACTATCGGCTCGGGCGCGGGCTCGGGCCCCGGGACGGTCTCGTACACGGCCGCCGCCAATGGGGGATTGTTCACCCGTTCGGCGATCATCAGGGTCGAGGGCAAGATTTACAGGGTGACCCAAGATGCCGACCAGGGCGACACCGCACCCACCGCCTGGCTGTGGACCGTCACGCGGGTCGAGGACGAGGGCGGCAGCCCGATCAACGAGGACGTTGGCACCGGTAGTGAGCAGCACTTCAGCCATGTCTTTGCAGAACCCGGTCTGTACCGGGTGAGCCTGACCGCCAGCAACTGCTTCGGCTCCGACTCGACCCTGGACTATGTCATGGTCGATGAGGCGCCGGTGGAAGACTTCGTGGTCGGTGCGGCGGTCAGCCTCGACGGCGCCCACGACACCCGCTGGGAGTCCGACCTTCGCTTCTACAACCCGTGCGGTGAAGACCTCGATGTCCGCATCGAGTACCAGCCCGAGAACACCGACAACACCGGTGCCGACCTGGTCTTCCGCGAGTTCGCGCTCGGACCGGACGAGACCCGAATTTTTGCCGACATCACCGAGGCCATTCCCGGTCTCGAGGGTGACGAGATTACAGGCTCGGTGCGCATCGAGTCGCAGAGCAATTCGGGCTGCAAGGTGCTGTCGGTTTCGCGCACCTTCAACGACACTCCGGAGGGCTCGCTCGGGCTCTTCGTGCCGGCGCTGCCCGTGAAACGCGTCGGCCGTGAGTTCCTCGACCTCACGGGTCTGATTCAGAGCCAGGATTACCGCACCAACCTACGGCTCGTCAGCTACAGCGACGAGGAAGTTTGGATTCCGATCACGGCCTACGACAAGGGCGGCCACCAGGTCGGAGAGACCCGGAGCGCCATGGTTCGCGGCCATAGCACCAAGCAGCTCAACGAGATCGCCATCTGGCTCGGGCTGGAAAGCGGCCCGGCGCCCTTCTCGGTGCGGGTGAATGTCGACGGCCATGACGTCGAGGTCTTCGGGACGGTGGTCGACAACCTCACCGGCGACTCGGTGCTCTACCTGTCCTCGTTCCACGACGAGAATATGATCTGGCTGGCCGGCGTTGCCAGTCTCGAGGGCGTCAACGAATCGCAGTGGCGCACCGATCTGTGGCTCTACAACCCGACCGAGGACTGGCTCGGAGGCGAGGTAGAGTTCGTGATCGGCGACGACCCCGATAACTCCTACGGCTTCGAGTGGCCGACCCTCGGTGCCCACCGGACCAAACAGTACCTCGACATCGTTTCGGAAAACCTTGGTCTGGAGGAGACCCGTGGCTACATCGTCCTGACCGGCGCCGACGGCGGCCCCGCGCCGCAGGTCGCTGCGCGCACCTACAACCTCGATGCGGTGACCGGCGGGACCTACGGACTCAACCTGCGGGCCTTTGGGAGCGACGATCTCCTGCTGCCGGGCGAGACCGGCTTTATCACCGGGATCTCGAACTCCGAAGACCAAAGTGTGGGCTTCCGTACCAACCTGGGCTTCCTGAACACCGACCGCGACGGATGGACCGGGGTTCGGATCACCATGTACGACGTCTACGGCGTCGAGGCGGCGGATCCCTACGAGTTCCAGATAGCGCCTGGCAAGCTGCGGCAGTTCGACATCTTCAAGAAGCTCGGCCTCGGCGGTGTGACCATGACCGGGTCGATCAGGGTAGAGGTCACGAGTGGGGGCGGCGTCGCGGTCTATGCGACCGAGATCGACAATCGCACCCAGGACTCGATCTTCATCCCTGCGCAGCGGATGTTCCAGGGGTTGGCGCCGCAGTAGCTTCGGGCTCAACAAACCAACACAAGGGGCTGCACTGTAGCCCCTTTCTTTATCGTTAGAACGTTTAACGTTATACCGTTCAACGATTCGGCGGGTGGCATGTTTGTTGCTCTATAATCCCGAGTAAGCACAACGCGGTGCCGTGATGGCATCTTTTAGGAGAGAAAATTGATGAAATTCCTCGCACTGAGTGTCCTGTTGCCGGTGCTCCTTGCAGCGCCGGTCGTTGCGGTTGCCGAGACCCCGGAGCCCGGAGAGATCATTGACCGGATGATTGCTGCCGCCGGCGGTGAGGCCTTTGCAAAAATCGGCGTGCTCAAGCTCGAGGTCGAGCAGGAGGACACCCGCAACGACGGCAGCGGGACCAGCAGGGTCTACACCGCCTACGTCGACACGGCGCACCTCGAGAACCAACGCATTGAGTACCCCGGCGATGTGGTCGTGGCCCACCACGGGGCCGGCGGATGGTCGACCAAGGGCGGAAAGATGGACGATCGGCCGCAGACGTCGTCGATGGCGCAAAAAACCCTCAACCAGACCCTGTTCCCCCTGCTTCTGCCCTACAGCCTCAAAATGGAAGGAGTGTGGGTGAAGGAGGCTAGCGAGGCGACGTTGGGGGGGCGCAAGGTCTGGGTCCTCGGCCTGCCCTTCGCCAAGGGCTTCTTCTCTTCGCCGGTGCTAACCACCACCTGGATCATGGTTGTGGCCCAGGACGACTACT
>JAOZUP010000346.1 GCA_029938595.1 Thermoanaerobaculales bacterium
ACGGTTTCGTCGCATCCGGCATCCGGCATCCGGCATCCGGCATCCGGCATCCGGCGTCAGACGGCGCTGTCGATGTCGACCACCTCGAGGTGCTCGGGATTGTGGCCCAGGATCGCGGTGGCGATGCGTAGGAAGCGGTCGGAGGCGTCGGTGAGCTGGATGTGGACGTCGCCTGCATCGCCGTGCGAGGTGTCGATGAGCTCGGCGTGGTCGCCGATGACGGAGTCCGCGACCGTGCTCGCGGAGTCGACCAGACGCACGGCGGAACCTGCCACCCGTTCGAGCGAGGGTCTCAGCAGGGGGTAGTGGGTGCAACCGAGAATCAGGGTCTCGGCGCCCCACTCGAGAAGCGGTGTGAGGTAGTGGTGGGCGACCTGGTCGGTCACCGGGTGGTCGCCCCAGCCCTCCTCCGCGAGGGGGACGAAGAGCGGGCACGGCTCGCCGCGGACCTCCACTGAGGGGCCGAGACTGGCCAGGGCATCCTGATAGGCGGCCGAGCGGATGGTGCCCTCGGTGCCGATGACGCCGATGCGGTGGGCGCCGGTGGCGAGCGCGGCGCGGACGCCTGGTAACACGACGCCGACCACGGGTACAGGAGAGGACTCGGCGAGGGCGTCGAGAGCGTAGGAGGAGGCGGTGTTGCAAGCGACCACCAGGAGCTTGACGCCGTGGTCGACGAGGTGGGCGGCGGCGTTGAGCGCGTATCGGCGGACGGTGGCTGCGGTCTTGGTGCCGTAGGGAAGGCGGGCGGTGTCGCCGAGGTAGAGGTAGCGCTCGCTCGGCAACCGCTCGCGAAGCGCCTTGAGCACCGTGAGCCCGCCGACACCCGAGTCAAAGATGCCGATTTGATTCATGACTGGGCTATGAAGCGCTTGTTGAGAACCAACGGTTTCGACAGATCGAGGTGGCCGGTGAGGGTCGCGACCTCGTGTCCGCCGAAGAGGATCTGGACTGCCGAGATCTCCGGGCAGTTGAGGATGATCGAATCGACCACGCCGTAGGCCAGGAGTAGCTCGGTGCTCGATCCAGCAAGCGGCTCCGGCGGGGCAGTGAGATCGACGAAGGCGTTGCCGTTCTGGTCGACAAACACTGCCTCGAGAGACGCCTGGTACGGAACCACCGGGGCAAGTTTGGTCGAACCGGGTCCGGCGAGCAGCTCGCGCATCACGGTGTGGATGCGCTCGTGCACTTCCTCGGGAAGAGGTACCGATCGCAGCTCGGGGTGGAGCATGCCGTCGGCACCGGTGAAGAGCAGGATGATCCGCTGTTCGGGCGCCGGTGTCGGCGTTGGGATAACTTCGACCGGAATGGCCTCCAGCTGTACCGAGCGCGGAGTTCCGCCCTGAAGCAGCCATACCAGCAGAGCCACCGCCGCCACTGCCGCCACAGCGATCAGGGCCACCCGCCAGTTCATCTGGGCCTCAAGAAGTCCTCGATGCCAGCGGCGACGGCTTCGGCGAGCTGCTGTTGGTAGTCGGGTTGGATCAGCAGGCGGGCTTCGGAGGTGTTGGAGAGGAATCCCACCTCAACCAGAATTGCCGGCATTGTGGCGCCGGTGAGAACCACGAACGGGGCCTGTTTGACCCCCCGGTCGCGGGAACCGAGATGAGCGTTGAGACGTCCCTGGACGGCAAGCGCAAGCTCGGCGCTCTCGTTGAGAACCTCGGCCTGGGCGAGGTCCCAGAGGATGAGGTCGAGGGCAGACCGTCCGTCCGGGGACCCGTCGGCGCGGTTCTCGAGGTCGGCGGTTGCGGCGGCCGCCTCGTCCGAGGCCCCGTCGAGGCTCATGTAGTAGGTCTCGGCGCCGGAAACCGACGAGAATGTGGAGGCATTCGCGTGTAACGAGACGAAAACCGGCGCCTCGAGCCGATTGGCCAGCGCCGTGCGGTCGGTCAGGGCGCGGCTCTGGTCACCATCGCGAGTGAGACGGACGGCGTGGCCGCGAGTCTCAAGTGTTCGGGCCAGGCGACGCGCGATAGCCAGCGTGAGCTCTTTCTCGGTCAGCCCGTCGGGCGACTTGGCCCCGGTGTCGTCACCGCCGTGACCCGGGTCAATGACGATCGGGCGCGGCCCGGTACGCCTCACAACCGGCACGTGCTCCGGTGCCGGCGTCGGCGTCGGGCGCGCTGGTCCGAGCTCCATGGTCACCCGCGGTGGGTTCTCGAGGGTGTGCCACGAGAGCAGGCCGATACCCGAGGCGAGCTTGATCTCGATGGCCTGTGCCTTGCTGGTGAGCGTGCGCACCCGCCGTGAGCGGAAGGGCAAGCTGCCATCGAGGTGCGGAGTGGCGTCCGCGAATCGGACCCCCAGCAGCCCGGCCGACAGCTCCTCGACCTCTGCCTCTGCAGGACGATTGAGGGATAGCACAAGGGTAGTCGTTACCCCGAAATCGGCCACCGCCGGTCGTACGGTCACCGGATCTGCGAACCGTGCGCCACTGACGACGCGGTAGCCGCGCGGTATCGGCTCGAGGTGGAAGCCCAGGGGGCTGAGGAGGAACCGTTCGAGATAGCTGAGACTGGCCGCGACCCCGCCGGGTGAGGCAACCGGCGCCTCGGGCGCCTCTCTCAGATCGCCGTCCACCAGCAGGACCTTGTGGTCGACGGCGAACTGGATCACGATCTCGCCTGAGATAATGCCGTAGGTGCCGGCCGAGAGCGAGTACTTGACCTCGGCGCCGACCAGCTCGAGGATCGGCAGCGCCTCGACCTTGGGGCCGAATCGAGGTACGACGATAGCTCGATCCTCGAAGTGGAACTCCAGCGTGCGGCCGGGCTCCTGAGCCGGGAGCGAACCGGCACCAAGAACCAGCGAGATGAGAAGAAGCTGTAGTTTTCGTATCAATGCCCGAGCACCCCGCTCCGGTCCGCGCCGAGGCGGCGCGTCATCCGGCCTGGGGCGCAAGCCCCAGTGTTATTTTTTCTTTGGGCGGGTCGAAGATTAACGAATTCTCGACCGGATCCCTTTCAAAGCGGCCCTATTGTACGCTGAGTTGGCGCCTCTCATCCAGCGGGTTGTAGAGAGAGCGAAGGGAGCCTCCTGCAGAACCGGGGGACATGCGGGCGGGGATAAACCCCGCCCCTACGGTTCTCGTTGTAGGGGAGGGGTTCATCCCCTCCCTTTCGTGAGTAGCCTTATGAGAAAAAATAGGTTTGCCAGGGCCCGGCTTCGCCTACGGCTACGCCGTGGCAACTTCTCTTCGAAACCGGGTTTCGAAGAGAAGTTGGTGGAGGCGGTGGGAATCGAACCCACGTCCGAGGAACTTCGATCGCCGGTTTCTCCGTGTGCAGCCGGCTGAAAAAATCTCGCCTTGCGGTTAGTCAGCAGGCAACCTTCCGCGCGGCCAGCCCGAAAAATCTCGATCTCCGCTTACGGGCGTCACGGTGATCCAGCCCATCTAAACAACGTCCAACCCGGACCGACGGGCCGAGCCTCGGGAAGGACGTGGCTACCTAAGCAGCCAGTGCGTAGTCGTTATTGGCAGTTGTAAGTGCCTCCACCCGTTTAACGAGCGGGTGGCCCTCGACACGCTGCCGACAACCGAACGTGTTCCCCGTCGAACCCAGTACGCCCCCAGATCCAACATTCGAGGGTATTGTAGCAGTTTTCCGCCTTACCCCCGAAAGTAAATACGTCAGGCGCCTCATGGAAATTCCCCGATCGTCCACGGTGCCCGAGATAGTGATCAGTTATCAAGTAATCAGTGATCGGTCATTCAGTCAGAAGACTGATCACTGATTACTGATCACTGTTTACCTGCCGCGGCGGCTTGACGTACCGGCACGGTACTGTCATTCTTGCCTCGTTCCACGCTGCACAATCAAGGAGAGATCTATGTTGGCGAAGGCATACTCTGCCACGCCGTGCGGTGTGGACGCAATGTTCGTGACCGTCGAGGTGGACCGCATCCGCGCACAACAACCATCGGTGATTGTGGTCGGCCTGCCCGACACCGCGGTGCGTGAGGCGCGCCAGCGGATCTTTGCCGCCATCAGGCATCTCGGCCGGCGTTCGGAACCGGCCAATGTCGTCATCAACCTGTCGCCTGCCGATCAGCGGAAGGAGGGAGCCGGACTCGATCTTCCGATGGCGCTTGCCTACCTCGGCACAACCGGAGACGTGCCGGCGGCGGCCCTCGCGGAGAGGCTCTTTCTCGGGGAGCTCTCGCTCGAAGGTCGGCTGCAGCCGGTTCGCGGAGTGCTGCCGATTGTCATAGCGGCCCGCGACCGCGGCATCGAAGAAATCATCATCCCCGCTGCCAACGGTGCTGAGGGAAACGTTGTGTCGGGGATTCGCGTGATCGGCGCGGGCAGTCTCGGCGAGGTCGTGCGCTACCTGCGGGACGGGGTGGCGCCGAACCCGGCGCCGAGCGCAGAGAGGGTCTCGCGTGCTTCATCCGGTGCCGGCTTCGATCTTGCCGACGTGATCGGCCAGGAGCAGGCCCGGCGCGCTCTCGAGGTGGCCGCTGCGGGAGGCCATCACCTGCTTTTCATGGGCCCGC
>JAOZUP010000347.1 GCA_029938595.1 Thermoanaerobaculales bacterium
TTTACACCAAGTTTGGAGCCTTCTTTTTACCTATCGGTGAGATATGCGGGTTAGGGCCCGCCACCACGACGTATCGGAGCGAGGAGAGGTGCTCCTCCAGTTGCTCTGCCTTTGTCGTGACCTGCCGGTGCCGGCCAGGCATGGTCATTTGTCCGCATCAGGTTCTGACTAAAATCATCCCAATCGTGACGGGGTACACTACGCCGGTCTTTGCGGGGGACTGGAAATGACTGAGTTTCGACACATGATGAAAATGGCGCTGATCGCCGTGGCGGTCGGGATGAGCTTGACCGCATCTTCCGGATCGGCTCAGGAGCTTGAACCTCGCGCGTACAGGACCCTGCCCACCGGGCTCAACGCTGTGGTGTTCGCCTATGCCTTTTCCTCCGGCAACATCGTGACGGAACCGTCAACGCCGATCGAGGGTCTGGAGACCGAAGCCCACACGGTCATCCTCGGGTACGTCCGCTCCTTCGGCCTGTTCGGGCGCTCGGCATCCATGACGCTGACGGTCCCCTACGTCTACATGAGTGGATCGGCAACAATCAGCGGTGATTTTGTCGAGGCGGACCGCGCAGGATGGGCGACGCCTCGAGTCCGACTGGCCGTCAACCTCCTCGGCGGACCGGCACTGAAACCCAAGGAGTTTGCGCAATACAAACAGGGACGCAACCTCGGAGTCGGTTTGACGGTAGCTCCCCCGGCGGGACAGTACACCTCGGACCACCTGATCAATTTCGGCACCAACCGGTGGTCCGTCAAACCGGAGATCGGTTACTCGAGCTTTTGGGGGAAGTGGATTTTCGAGGCGACCGCCGGATTGTGGATCTTCACGACGAACACCGATGCCCCCCCGGGTGGTGTGACCCGCCGGCAAGATCCGATCGGCAACCTCCAAGGCCACATCACTTACAATTTCAAATCCGGCCCGTGGCTGGCACTGAGCGCTAACTATTTCACCGGGGGCGAGACTTCCATTGACGGCGTGCAGATGGATGACCTCCAGAAGAACTCCCGGATCGGTCTGACCTTCTCCCTCCCCGTGGGGCGGGGGAAGAGCATCAAGCTGGCGGCGCACACCGGCGCCGTCACCTCGATCGGCGCAGATTTCGATATCGCGACCGTTGCCTATCAGGTTTTGTGGTGATGCGGCGACGCGCAGGTATCCGCTTGATTCAGGTTGGCTGAACAGCCGGGCGAATTTGTTTCCGAGTGGTGGCGCCTAAAGGACCCGCCTACAAAGGCTGGCGGGAGACCTGTAGGCGGGTCCTTTAGGGCCCGCCACCACGATGTTTCGGAACGAGGAGAGGCGCAACTAGGACCCTCCGGCTGACCTACCGTATCGCCGCGTCTCCGATGGCAGCTCACCGAACTGGCGTCTATAATCCGCCGCGAACTGCCCCATGTGCCAGAAGCCCTGGTCGGAGGCGACCTCCAGGATGGAAGCTCCAGGCTCCGCGTCGAGAATCGCACGGCGAACCCGTTGCAGCCGTGCCGCCTGCAGGTATTGCTTCGGCGTGACTCCAAATCGGTCCCGGAAGGCGTAATCGAGGGTCCGCCAACTGACCCCCGATGCTCGGCAGAGGTCCTGAATGCAGGGAAGATCATCTGCATGATCCTCGATGTGGTCGAGGGCGAGCCGCAGTGCGCGGGCACGGAGGGTGGGTTCGGGAGACCCGGCACCGGAACTCTGACCGGTCTGGAGAACAGACACCAGGGCGGTGGCGATATCGAAGTCCAGATCTGTAAATGCCGCTTCGGTCGGCACGACCTTGGTTTGGACCGCCACCATCCCGTGGAGCCTCGAGAGGGTATTGCGGAGTGTGTCCAGGCGGTGACTGTCCACGTCAACGAAAGCCAGACCGTTCGGAAGGTGCTCCAGAGGATTGGGCAGCCCCATAGTTTCGGCCACCGAACGAAAATGGTCTTCCGAAATCGACACGGTATCGCCGTGGAATCCGGGATGTGACATCACTTGGAACTCGTCGTTGGCCGGGAAAGCAATGATGTGGCCATTCGTCCCGGTGCGTCCTCGCCACTCGACATCCGGCGATCGTTCTCCAGTGAATCCGAAGGTCCGTACACCCGGTGGAGACGTTCCGCGTTGGTGGAACTTGCGGGAAAAGCGGAATCTGGCCAGCACGGCAGATGGTGTCGTCACCTGTCGCAGGCGCGCCTTCAGCGATCCTCGATCAAGCTGGACCCAATCGAGGCCCCAGCCCTGGATCGCCTCGGCGAACGCCTCGAAATCACCGAACTCCCGCCGAACCGCTGGCAGGGGCGGCGTGTCCGGAACGGTTGTTGGCGTTGAATGGGTCGTCATGGTTGCGAATTTTTGATGTTGTTGCAATCCCGTCTCATACATAATGCCGGAAATGTAATCGCTGCGTCCGCAAGTGTACCTCCTATTGGATGAGCGATTAGGAGCATGACAGGGAAAACAGAGTGGCAAAACAACAAATTTCCGGAGACAGAACTACCGGTCGAGAGTCTCGGCTCGGCAGACCTCCGTTGCCGGCGGATCGAGCCCGGTCGGAGCGTGTTGTGTCCTTCGTGACGCCGGCAGAACTCGACGCTCTCAGAGAGCATGCGGATGCCAGTGGCATTTCGGTTTCTGCGGTGATCCACAAGATCCTCAGTGCGGCCCTCAAGGAAGAAAAATGAGTGTTCCCGAGTTACAAAAAGGACTATCAAACGGTCATAACAGGAGTTCGAAAGGAAAGGAAGAACAATGAGAGCGAAAATCCGAAATGCATTCATCGCGACCCTGCTCGGGTTGCTCGTGGTTGGTTCGGCCGCTGCTGCGGAGATCGTCCACGACGCCGAGTACTACATCCTCGAGGCACAGAACGGCGAGCGCTGGGCGGCCGAGGACCAGGAGCTCGACGCCAAGCTCGCCGAGCTGCGGGAGAAGTACGGTCAACCGCCGAACATCATCTACATCCTGTGGGACGATCAGCAGTATGGCTCGGTCGGCTTTCCCCAGATTCAGAAAAACCTGGGTTACGAGACCCCGAACATCAACAAGATGGCCTCCGAGGGCATCATCTTCACACGCATGTACAGCGAACCAGCCTGCACTCCCACCCGGGCGGCCTTCTTGACGGGCCGACTCCCGGTTCGCAACGGCATGGGCGTGGTCGGCATGCCCCACGAGTTCAGCGGATTGCGTGCCGAAGAAGTCACCATCGCCGAAGTGTTATCCGAGGCCGGGTACGCTACGGCTCATTACGGAAAGGGTCACCTGGGCGACATCGAGGAGAGCTATCTCCACAACCAGGGCTTCGATGAGGCCCTGTTCACGCCAATGAACCAAATCCCCTCGCTCTACAACCATGCAGGTGAAGGTGCCAACGCCGTCCTCGGCCTTCATCCGGAACTCTATCCCGAAGACCCCTACAGGCTGGACAGCCCCGGCCTTGTGCCCGAGGGATGGGTGATGAACATCGAAGGAAAAAAAGGTGAACTGGGCAAGGAATTCTGCGGCACTTCGAATGAGTGTTACGACGAAGTGGATAACGAATCGGAGAAGCGGACCCTGGAGTTCATCCGGAAGAACTCCAAGGCGGGCAAACCCTTTTTCGTGGAGTACTGGCCCAACTGGTTGAACTTCCTTGCTCCCGAAATGCCCAAGCTGACCCTCAACGGCGGCAAGGTTCCGGGAGCGTATGTCAGGCTGGATGCCTTTGTCGGCCAGGTGATGGATGAGCTCCGGGAACTCGGGATTGCCGAAAACACCATCTTCGTTGCCATGGCCGACAACGGGCCCATGGTCCACAGTCCCCCGCCGGGCTGGGCCATGACCGAGATCATGTTCCGTGGTGGCAAAGGTGATTTCACCGAGGGCGCCGTTCGCGTGCCCGCTTTCGCCTGGTGGCCTGGAATGATCGAAGAAGGCCAGCTGGTCGGTGACATCATTCATGTGTCGGACCTCTACACGACCTTCGCGCGCCTGGGCGGCGCGCTGGAATACATTCCCACCGATCGTATCGTCGACGGTCTGGACCAGACCGCGCTCATGCTCAAAGGTGATGGGAACGGCCGCCGTGACTACGTGTTCATCTACACGGGCAACGTGTTTGCCGCGACGGTCAAGGGCCGCTACAAACGTCACTGGATCGGCGCCGGCGAGGCCGCCGCGGCGGGCACGCCCGAGGCCTATTACGACCTCTATCAGGACCCCCACGAGAGGAACCCTCATCTCGTTCCACTGATCCACACCCAGGGCCAGTTCAACCGCATGCGGGCACGCCACGAGCTGATGAAGAAGAAATACCCCGACGTGCCCAACGCCAAGGGAATCCCATATACAGGACTCTCGAACGCCCGCCCCGAAACCCTGGCCATCGCCGATCGGGTCAAGGCGGCGGTGGAAGCGATGCCGTTCGACGTCAGAGAGTACCTCGAGTTCGAGATTCCGGGCAGCGACTCTGTCGGCGACTGGGGTGAGTAGGAATTGGCAAACCAAGCAACCGGCCCGCCGCTGCGAGCGGC
>JAOZUP010000348.1 GCA_029938595.1 Thermoanaerobaculales bacterium
CGAACTGATGGACGACTTCCAACCCGAGGTCATCCTCATCGACGCCCTGCTGCCGGGAAAATCAGGCCTCGACCTGCTGGTGTGGCTTCGCAGCGACCCGAAGTGGTCGGACCTGCCCATGGTCGTGGTGACCGGCAACGACCAGCTCCTCGAAGACGACTGCCGGTCCTACCTCGGCGCCCACGAGGGCATCCGCGGGCCCGACGGCGTTCTCGGCAAGCCGGTTAACCGCGCCGCCCTGCTGGCCATTCTGCATGATCTGCTGAACCGCACCCCGGCAGACGAAGAGCCCTGAGCGACAGACTCATAAAGCCCACGATTCAGTTCATCTGTCGCCGCTTCCGGCTCCGTCCTTTGGGCTACGCCGTGACGAGCCGCGGCTTACTCGAATTTTCAACGAATAATCCTGGGGCGTGAGCCCCAGAATTCAGATCTCGGAGTATCGAAAACGGGCGGCATATGCCGCCCGTACCGATTGTGGCTTGTATATAGGAGCGGGATATATCCCGCCTTTTGACCAACGTTACGGATGGCGGGCCCCGACACGTGCGGCGGTTACACCGCCGTGCGCGCAGTCGCGCATATCCATCCCTTTTCGTACTCCACGACGACATCAATATTGTCGAAACCTGAGTCCCCCAGGAGCCTTTGAAATTCGTCTTCACCGAGGTAGGTCATGTTGATCTCGTCGACGAACTTCTGATTTCGCTTGTCGTGCTTGCCTCCCTTGTACATCGTGCAGGCGATAACGAGCTGACCGACGGGCTGCAGGACCCGCCTCACCTCCAGGAGGTCGGTTTCCGGCGCCGGCCAGAAGTAAAACGTTTCTACCGCAGTGACCAGATCGAAGGTGTTGTCCGGGTACGGAATATCAGACACCGATGCGTGGCAGATCTCCACCCGGCCGCTACGGATGTGATCCGAATTCCTCAGTCGCGAAACGGTCACGGAGTCCTTCGAGTAGTCGAGGCCCACGACCCGCCCGTCCACCGCCATCTTCGCCAGACGGTCGACGGTTCTGCCACCGCCACACCCGACGTCGAGTGCGGCCGCATTCGCCGTCACCTCGATGTGGCCCAGTGCCCACTTGGTCAAGGGTGAGTGGGCGAAATTCATGCCTCGTGCGATTAAACGCCCGAATGACCCGCCCGGCCGTTTGCACTGGCTGAGAAGGCGTTTGAGGATGCTCATGTCGGCTCCACTTCCGGCTGATGGCGACGGGCGGGCTGAAACTCGAAGCCTTGCTATCAGTCGAAGCCATTTCAGGAATTCGGCGTCGGGGCCGGTGACGGCGACGGCTCGCCCGATTGACGGCGGAAAAGCTCCTTCACCGAGTCGCGCATCAGGACGATGATGGTGAAGACGCCAAGCACCGTGCCAACCGGCATGAAGATGCACTCGATACCGGCCATGACCAGACAGTAGGTATAGCGCCGGCGCGTCTGCAAGCTCCTCCCGGCAAAGGCTACCAGTACGGCGAAGGTCCAGCCGGCGACGATGAAGAACGCGGCGAAGGCCATGATGCCGAAGCCGACCGGCCGGGCTCCAGGATCCGAATCTCCTAGCGCACCGGTGGCGAGGGCCAGACCCATGAAGAAGTGGATGAACGGAATGCAGGCCACCAGGGCCGCCATCCCCGCCACCACATAGTGAAAGATTGCCAGGAGCTTGAGCTGCTCGAGGTCCTGTTTCATGATTGACTCCCTCTTCCAGACTCTACGGGCGTGAGGAATCGGTATTCCCTCAGCGTCCGCCGTCGACGGTTGGTAGATCGCTCGGGTTGACGTACCAAGGCGCCCGCGATGCCCAGAAGATGTTGTTCTCCGGCCGGCTGCCCGGGTCGTCGTCGAGGGTGCCCGCCGGCACCAGGTAGCCCTTTTTGTTGCGCGACTGCCAGGGTAGGGCGGAGCCACAGACCGAGCACCATCCGGTGCAGTAAAACTGTGCCTCGGGCAGCTCCCACCGTTTGACGAACTCCTCGCCTTTGGTCCATCTGAACTGGTCGGCCTTGACAAGAACGTTGGCCGAGTGCGCCGAACCCGAACTCTTGCGGCAGCGGCTGCAGTGGCATTGGTGGAAGAAGACGAAGGGCGGGCTCATCTCGTACGCCACGGCTCCGCACAGGCACGATCCTCTGAGTGTTGACTCATTCATCGCTGTCTCCTCGGTTCCGAAGCGCACGGACCGAGCTCGCGAGCCCGGAAATAACGGCAATCATCACCATGGAGATGATCCCAAGCACGGCCAATCCGGCGACAATTTTGAGGATCGTCAAGAACATGGTCGCCATCGTACCAGCGTCAGAGAACGCACGGCATCAGTCGTCGCGAGTGCTCTGCCGCTTTCGCCGAATGACCAACCGGCCGTAGATGACGAGGTTGACGGCGATGACCGCTGCCCCCAGCGCCAGCTGCATGCATCGCGTCAGGCCGGCCGGGTAAACGATCGGCATGATGTACTGGTCGATGAAACCGCTCGCGTAGGCCGCCTCACCGGCGGCGGCGCGGAGCCTGTTCTCAAGCGGCGTCAGCGGGCAGATCCAGCCCGCGAGCTCTATCAGCGCTCCCCAGACCACCGCCGGTACGTGCACCCATGCGAGCTTTGGCCATCGCGAAACCAGCAGCCCGCCGGCAGCGACGAACAGGATGAACGCCAGGTGGACCAGGAGGACGACGGCGGCGAGCAACCCTGGAGACACTTGGATTCTACTCCCCGGTCACGCGTTCCATCACCAGGGTTTGGCAGGCAGAGAAGTCCTTGCCCGGCGAAGCGAGCTCAGCCTCTTCGGCGTTCGCGATACAGCACACCTTGAGGCGCGGTCGGCCACGGAGTGCAGTTGAGTCGTTCATCGACGTGTTTTCAGACAGGTATCTCAGGCCTCGACATAGGCGATGGTGGCATGGACCCCGGCGTGAACGAATCCGTCCTGCTGAAGGTGCCGGTCCTCGAGCTCGAGGGTTGTCACGCACTCACCGTCACCGACCGACTCGAGGTCGATGCCGAGATCCGAGATGAACCGGGCGGCGGCAAAGATGCGTTGAATCTCGTCGAGAACAGCTGGTTCCATGGTGCATCCTCCAATAATCTGGGACTATTCAACCACAGCCGAAGGGACCTTTTGAACCATTATTCTGAGTTGAAGAGCACAACTTCAACCCGCGCTCTTCAACTCAGAATAACGCGCCGACGATCTCCTCGAGGATACCGATAGCCGAGTCGAGGATACCGTTCTCGGAGGTCTCGAAACGAGAGTTGGCGTTGGGGAGGAAGAGCCCTCGGCACGTTGTGCAGCGCATTACCTCGTGCTTCGAAATCTTGCCCGTGCGGAGGATGTCGTGTTCGCAGCGTGGGCATTTAACGTGTGCCGAGCCGCCGGTGGGCTCGAAACGTGCGCCGGTGCTTGGGATCCCGGGAAGGCAGGGGGATCCTCGTCCCCTCTGGTAGGCCTCGAGCTCGCCGCCGTCGAACCACGCCCCGAAGCACACCCCGCACAGGTCGAGCCGTACGCCGCCGTGGCTCTCCTCACTCATCTCCGCGGAACAACATGGACAGATCACAGGACTCCCAGGAAAACACGCATCTTGGCGCCAAGAATACCCCAGAGCCGAGTCACTCCGCGGAAAACTGCCCGATCGGGACGTCGCTGTTCCAAATGTCGACGGCGAGCTTCCAATCCCCGGACGGATCGCGCCGCCAGACGTGCACGTTCTTGGTCTTGTGCCACTGTTCCGGCTCGTCTCTCGAGTGATAGGTGTAGTAATAGGAGTTGACCGTGTAGGCAAGGTCGCCGCTGATCTCCATCTGTAAAACCTCGCGATCCCTGAGCTTGAAGACCGCGCCCGCGCTCATGCGGAACGAGTCCGACACGGCTTCCTTCCCGTGCACGGTGGTCCAGTGGTTCGGCATCAAAATGACATCATCGGCCAACAACACAATCCTGGCCTCCGCGTCGCCCGCTTCGATGGCCCTGTAGAAGGATTCGATCGCCTCCGTCAACAGGGCGGCCTTCGGAGGTCCCCCCCCCCATCCAGTGGTCGCGGCGAACGCAGCCACCGATAGCGCCAGGAGTACGGATCGAGCCTTCCTGCAACGGGCTGATGTGTACAACTCACCGGAGGCTATGTCCTCTTTTTCTGGCAGCACTTCACCCTCCTTCCACGGAGATCGTCCTTCCATTGTTTACTGATTTTCATCGGCGGAGGTTTCTCTTCTGGAGTAGAAATTGGGGCAAAAGCTACCCTCCAGCAGAGAGCGATTTCAAGAGCACCGCCGCAACCCCTCCCGTTGCTTCCGGGTGAGGCCCTTGACCACCAGACGGTAGGACTCGTCGTATATCGGATACCAGATACCAGATACCAGATACCAGATCGCTTGACATCGTGAAGAGTGGGTTTACGATTTTGCCGCATCCGGCATCCGGCATCCGGCATCCGGCATCCGGCATCCGG
>JAOZUP010000349.1:0-4126 GCA_029938595.1 Thermoanaerobaculales bacterium
GGCGAGTCACGATCGTCGGTGACTCGCCACTGTGGGACCTGGAGCGGGCCAAGCGATTTGCCGACGCCTGTGCCGAAGTCGGGGTAGCCTGGATCGAGGAGCCTCTCGCCATGGATGCGTACGAGGAATTGAGTACGCTCACCACGTACAGCCGGGTGCCTATCGCTGGCGGTGAGCTCCACAGCTCCGGCTTGCCCGAGCTGCGATCGATGATCGAGCGTCGTTGCTACGACATTTTCCAGCCGGATGCTCTGTTCACCGGCGGCATCGCTCAGACATGGGAGGTGATCCGGCTGTGCCGGGAGCACGGTCTCGCCTACTCGCCCCACACCTGGACCAACGGCATCGGCTTTGCGGTCAACCTGCAGCTCTTCGCCGCCAGCGGTTACGCGGATGAGCGGGAGCTCGAGTACCCGCTGGCGCCGCCGGGGTGGACGGTCGAGGCCCGCGACGGCATCCTCGAGAATCCATTCCACCATCACCGGGGATCCCTCGAAACGCCGACCACCCCGGGCCTTGGGTTCGAAATCGACCGCAGAGCGCTCGCCCGATGGGGAAAACGTTTCTTTGTCATGGATCGAAAACGACTGATCTGGTTTTCGCTCAGACACCGCGGCATCAAGGCATCGAGGGCGATCGACCGGATTCGCCGCCAGCGGCTCCGGGATCCTGCAGGTCGGGCCGAGGTGTGATTTTCGTCGCCCGGGTGTCCAAGCTATCGTTGGTGGAACCCGGACCTGCAAGCCAGTCTTTGCCCTCTGCAATGAGAACTCCAGGAGGTCTCCAAATGAATTCCTCTCTGCTTCGATCTTTGACCGTCGGGCTGACCATCGTTTTCAGCGCATCGGCGGTCTTCGGCCAAGGGGGGCCGACGTCTCGACCACAGCCCGGGAGGGGTCTGGTCCGGAATCTCCCCGGTGCGTACCAGGGCTACACGGTCGTGGCGCCGCTTCGATCGACCTCGACCTACCTCGTCGATATGGAAGGCGAGGTGGTTCACGAATGGGAGAGCGAGTACACACCCACCTTCGGTCTTCACCTCCTCGCCAACGGGAACCTGCTACGAGCCGGACACGATCCCAGCAATCCCCATTTTGAGGTAGGCGGCCAGGGCGGCATCGTCCAGGAGATCGCATGGGATGGAAAGGTCGTCTGGGAGTTCATGTACTCCAACCGTCATCACGTCCAACATCACGACATCGAGCCCATGCCAAACGGAAACGTCATGCTCCTCGCATGGGAGAGGAAGACCACACGCGAGGGTTTGATGGCGGGTCGTGATCCGAAACTGCTCGCAGGAACCGGCCTGTGGCCCGAACACCTGGTCGAGATCCGACCGCTGCGGCCGAAGGGTGGAGAGATCGTATGGGAGTGGCACCTCTGGGACCATCTGATCCAGGATCGTGACCCCAGGCTCAGGAGCTTCGGAAAAGTAGAGGAGCATCCGGAGCTCGTGAACATCAACGGAGATTCCGGACATCGGCGTGAGTCGGATGAGGAATTATCCCAGCTGCGGGCGCTCGGCTATATCGTCGATTCTCCGAGTGCAACCGATCGACAAAACGATAGCGCCAATCAAAAGAGCGACTGGAACCACGCAAACTCGGTCTCCTTTAACCCGGGGCTCGACCAGATCGCCCTCAGTGTCCTCCGCTTCAGCGAGATCTGGATTATCGATCACAGCACGACAACCGAGGAGGCCGCCGGTCACAGTGGCGGGACCGGCGGTCGAGGCGGAGACCTCCTGTACCGCTACGGTAATCCTCAGACCTACCTCGGAGCGGGGTTCGCGGACCAACAGCGGCTCTTTAATCAACACGACGCACGTTGGATTCCTGACGGTTGGCCGGGCGCCGGCAACCTGACGGTGTTCAACAACGGCCGGGGACGGCCGGACGGAGAATACTCCTCGGTCGACGAGATACGGTTGCCGAGAAACGGCCACGGAAGGTTCGAATCGAAGGACGGCGCTTCCTTCGCAGCGGCCGAGCAAGTGTGGTCATTCGCCGGTTCAAACACGGCGCGCATCTTCTCGGAGCACATCTCCGGCGCCGAGCGTTTGCCGAACGGAAACACTCTCGTCTGCATAGGCGAGCACGGGCGGATCTTCGAAATCACCCCGAAATTCGAGATTGTCTGGGACTTCATCAACCCGATTGCCGGCGAAGTACGCGAACAGCTCCCACCGTGGCTCCCCCCATCAACTACCGGGGCACCGATGGAGATGAATCCATATGGATTGCTACGGGCCAGCCGAATCCCCTGGAATCATCCAGGTCTCGCCAGGCTCGCGAAAACCGGCGGCAATTAGTTGTCCTCGTCCAAACGCGGCGAGAAGAGCGGGTTAATATAATAGGGACCGTGGGTTGGATCGAACCGGCAGGGAGTACGGCGCCTTGGCGATTAACGCAGACATCGAGGACCTGGCTGTCACCGAGTTCATGATGATGCTGGCGCAAAGCCAGAAAACGGGCCAGCTCACCATCGAGCGCGGGGACGACCGGGTCAAGCTCGCCTTCAACGACGGAGCCATAGTCTACGCCGCGTCGACCGGAGTACGGGAAACGGTCGGAGCGATGCTCATTCGCCGTGAGCTCATCGACGACGACCAACTCCAGGAGGCCCTTCTGCGCCAGCAACGGACCGAGGAGGTCGCCCTCCTGGGGCAGATACTCGTCGAAATGGAGGCGGTCGAGATCGAGGACCTCATCCAGGTGGTGTACCTCCAGTTCCAGAACGTCGTCCGCGAGGCCCTGATGTGGTCAGAGGGGCACGCGGAGTTCATATCAATGGACATACCGGACCTCGGGAACGTGCGGGTCGATCCACGCGAGATCATCCTCGAGGAGGGGATCGTCACCGAGCGCCTCCTGCTCGGGGGCGCCGCGGAACATGACGAGGCGACCGATCACGCCGAGAAAACGGATCAGCCGGACGGCCTGCGCGCCACCCTTTCCGAAATGCGAGAGAACTCCCTGGTGATCACGTCCGAGATGGCCGCGGCGATCCTCGGCGGCGCGCAGGATCTGGTGCACCGGGGGGTTCTATTCGCGGTCTACGAGGATGCGCTCGGCATCGTCGGGGGGTTCGAGGTCGGTGGTAGCAGCTCCTCGATGACCAGGGCCGGGCATCGTTTAGAGCGCCTCTCGGGAGAGGACTCTGTCTTCGCGTGGGTCATCGATGAGGGCCGCAGCTATCGCGGCAGGCTAAGAGACGGGGAGGGAAACCGCCCCTTGAGAGAGCTGCTCGGGGACGGCGAGACGGACGAGGTGATTGCCATCCCGGTCATCGTTGGTGGCAGGGTCGCGGCCGTTTTCTACGGCGACAACGGGGTCGATGGTGGTCCGATCGGAAACACCGGCGACCTCGAAAGAGTGGTTGCGGCGGTGGCTCGCGAGATGGGCAGCCGCCGTAATGGAGCCGCGCTGAAGCGCGAGTGATCTAGCCAACATTTCTCACCGGGTTTCGTGACGAGGACGGCGTAGGGTAGTCAGATGTTGGGATTTTCGCGGATCGGGCGACGCAGGCGTAGTCGCACTACGTTGAGGAGCACGATATGCGAAAAGCACGACAGATGGCTGCCCTTCGCCGTCCGTAGTAGACACCCGGTGAGAAGTGTGGGCTAGGGCACAGTTCGGCCCCGCCGTTTCGCGGTAGCCTGCGGGCGGGGAATCACATGACAAACGTTTTTCGTCGTTTCGGTCTCTGCGGGCTCGCCGCCGCACTTTTCGTCGGATCAGCCGGTGCCGGCAACTTCGACGACTCGCTGCGACCGGAAATTGTTGTCGCGGATGCGGCGTCGGGCTGCCCTTCGGTGGAGGGAGCCTTCGTGGCACTTCTCAACCCCGGACGCGGGATGTTGCTGTTGTCGGCGGCGCCGTTCCCCGGCGGCCGGGTCATCGGTGATGCGCGTGGGGGCGCTATCGATGTGACCTTGCCCGGAACCGGCACCTGGAAGCTCGATAGCGCTGGTTCGAGCCGCGGTCAGGTGCCCCTTTGGGGCGCAATCTACCCATTCCTGGCCATGAGCGGCCACGGCTGCGTCGGTTTTGACAGGCGGCACTGGTCGTCGGAAGGCGACCTCGTCACCTATCTGCGGTGGCTGGTCGAGGGAATCTATTTGGAG
>JAOZUP010000349.1:4136-4445 GCA_029938595.1 Thermoanaerobaculales bacterium
TCGGCGCCCCGACTTCAGGTTATCCGACCGCCTGGTGAGCCTGCGGGTGGAACGATCCGGCTATGGTGCGATCCGACTCAACGGCAAGGAGGGTTCGACCCTCGCCTGCCGCTACGCCGACAGCGGCCGGGTGTACCTCTTCATGCCGTTCATACTCGATGAGCCCAACGGGCGGGTGGCGGTGAAGGCAGCCTCCACCGACGGTTCGTACTTCGACACAACTGCGAAGCAGACGATCGGTTGGGTGGTCTCCTCGCCGGATGAGCCCGGCGCACTCGCCGGCACATCGTTCACAGTGTTCGTCGAGGG
>JAOZUP010000350.1 GCA_029938595.1 Thermoanaerobaculales bacterium
CCACGGTGCAGGACGCCACCTCGGGATTCCGCGCCGTCTCGAGGGCGGCGGCGCTCAAGCTCCACGTTTTCACAAGATTCACCTACACCCTCGAAACGATCCTGCAGGCCGGCGAGGCGGGTCTCAAAGTGGTCTCGGTGCCGGTTCGCGTCAACTCTGGTGTCGCGAGACCGTCACGTCTCTTCACATCGACCTCCGGATACGTCCTGCGCTCGCTGGCGAGCATGGCTCGCATCGTGATCCTCTACAACCCACTGCGCATCTTCCTCATCCTGGGCTCGATCCCGGTGGGTCTCGGCGCCGCACTGCTGGTGCGTTTTCTGTGGTTCTACCTCACCGGCAACTCTCCCGCCGGCCACATACAATCGCTGATTCTTGCGGTCATTCTCGTTGTCATCGGTGCGCTGATCTGGCTCGCAGGAATTCTTTCCGACCTCAGCGCCGTCAACCGGCGCCGCCTCGAGGAGGTGGTCGAGCGGCAGCGTCGGCAGAGCCTCGAAGGCCGACACTGAAAACCCGGGGAGAAATGCAGGCGATCGCTTCCCGCCCAAGAACCCGCCGCGTTGCCGGCCGTCTCATCGGCGCCGGGATCGCCGTCGCGCTGTTGGCGGCAGTCATCACGATCGCCCGGCCGGAAGCAGTCTGGAATCTCCTCCTGGCAACCGACGCTCGCCTCCTGGTGATTGCCGCACTCACCTCAGCGACCTTTCTCGCCGTGCGGGGTCTGCGCCTGCAGCTATTACTCGAGCGCGGCCGTCTCGGCTGGCCGCGGGCCACCCTGGTCGCCGCTGCGGCCCAGGGCGCCGCGCTCTTCGCCCCCGCGCGCACCGGCGAGCTTGCCCTCCCGTGGCTCCTGAAGCGGACTGCCAAGCGAGATTTCTCCTCCGCCGTCGGTACGCTCCTCGCGGCACGTACTCTCGACCTCGCGACTCTCGGTCTCTGGGGTGTCGCCGCGGTGCTCGCGGTACGCGGTCTGACCGAGCCCGCGGCCCTCGCCATCTCGGCGCTGTTGCTGGCCCCGATCGCGCTCCTGCCCCTCACCCTCGCCGCGGCGGATCGGCTCGCCCTGCGCCTGCTCGCGCCTCGGGGTCTCGCCGGACGCCGGTGGGCACGGCGCGTGCGGCGGGTGCGGCGGGAGCTGGAGAAGCTTCGCCGGCGGCCGGTGCGGTTGCTGGCCGCAGCCCTGGCCTCGGTGATCATGTGGGGCCTGCAGTGGACAGTCGCCTGGGTGCTCCTCGATGCCATGGGTTATCGTTGGCCGCCCGCCACCGTGGTGGCCGGCTCGACAGCGGCCGCGGTCGCCAACCTGCTTCCGTTCAACCTCATCGGCAACCTCGGCACCCTCGAGGCGGGCTGGACGGCCGCATTCACGGCGCTTGGAGTTCCGCTCGAGGTGGCCGCCGCCACCGGTCTCGCCGCCCACCTATGGGGACTGATCTTCGCCGCCACATTCGGCGGCGCTGCCTGGGCGGCCCTGTCCCTGAAGACAACAAGAGGAAACGGGAAAGCGGCGTCACGTTAATGTGGCGCGAGGCCCACGGGGACGGCGCACATCTGGCTGCGGCGTCCGTAGGCGGCTGTCTGTCGCCGCTTCGCGGCTCTGGTCGTATTTTTAAAGCCCATCACCCTGGGGCTCACGCCCCAGGCTAATAATCTGTCGCCGCTTCGCGGCTTGACGGAATGGCGTCCTGTCCTATTTTGAAGGCTGACGCCCCAGGCTATGGATCTGTCGCGCCTTCGGCGCTCAACCTTCACCTGGAGGTTTTCAGGTATTTGGATATCGAGGCGGCGTCGGGAAGGACCCGCCTACGGTTCCTTGGAACTCCGATGCGCACCCCTTCCAAAAACCGCTCAGGGGGTGAGCGTGTGGCATTCCTAATTCCTAATTCCTAATTCCTAACTCAATCCTTCTTCATCCGAGCACCGCCTTGTGGTCCTTGTACGGCAGGACCTCGAGCTCGTTCATCACCTCGGGCAGCGCAGCTACCATGCGGTTCCAGTTGGGCAGGAGGGGCGTGTAGAGGCGGTTTTCGAGGTAGTACTCGCCGGAGGTAACAAGCGCCTTGGCGAACGCCTCGACCGCCTGCTCCTCGGCGTGGCGATCGAAGGGGAAGCCGTTGATGGCGGCGTCAAAGGCGTATCGCTCCACGTAATCCTGGGCGATCCGTTGGTAGGCGCTCTCGAGCGACATGATGACCCCGTGGGAGATTTCGGTCCCCTGCGAGGCGAGGGTGCGGAGGATGGTGCCCATGATGTCCTTGACCATCCGCATCAGACCCCGGTTCGGGTCCGCGGTCGACAGCTCCTGATGTTTGTGGTCGTAGCGACCGGCGATGTCCACCTGGCAAATCTGCTTGAGCGACAGATTGTGGTAGACCTCGGCCAGCAGACCGACCTCCAGGCCCCAGTCCGACGGCACCCGGATGTGTCGCACGAGATCGAGGTCCATGGCCATCTCGCCGGCAAGCGGGTAACGGAAGGCCGCGAGATAAGAGAGAAAGGGCTGATCGGGGTAGAAGGTGCGCAGCGCGGTGAGTACCGGGAAGACGAAGAGCCGGCAGACGCGGCCGTTCAGACGATCCGAGATGCGCGCGTAGTACGCCTTGGCAAACTTGAAGTCGATGTCAGGCCGCAGCACGGGAAAGCACAAGCGGCCGAGCAAATAACGGTCGTAGGTCACTACATCGCAATCGTGGAGGGCGACGCAGTGGCAGTCGCCGACCCCGAGAAGATGACCGAGGGCGAACCACACCGCCTGGCCCTTGCCCTGTTCGCGCTCGACCAGGTTGGCATCCGAGAAGCGGCGAAAGATCTCTTGCGCGTTGGGGCCGTCCACCCACACAACGGTGGTCTCCTGGGGCAACCCTGAGAAAAACTCCAGCGCCCGCCGATAGTCGCTCTCGTCGGCCCCGTCGAGGGCGATCACGATGCGGTGGAGATAATTGACCTGCTTGAGTTCTTCGATGATATGGGGCAGCGCGGGGCCGTCCATTTCGCTTGCCAGGCTCGGCAGCAGCAAGGCCATCCGCCGGTGCGCCGCCGCCCGTTCCAACCCCGTTTCCAGCACCTCGAGCGGTAGCCGTTCGAGTCGGTGCAAGGTCGTAAAAAGGTGCTGCTGATAAAAATCGCTCATCTCGGCTCCTTTCCCGGGCGCAGGGCCCCGGATGAGGTCTCCCCGCTCTTGACCTCTTCCCACAGAGCATCCTGCTCGGCAAGGTCCATCGCCCTGAAATCGCGATCCATCTCCCGCGAGCGCTCCTCCATCCCCTGAAATCGCCGCAGAAAGGTCGCATTGGTTTGCTGGAGTGCGGTCTCGGGCTCGACGCCGAGATGGCGGGCGAGGTTGGCCATCACAAACAGAATGTCGCCCATCTCGGCCCGAACCCTGTCGGTGGCTGCACCGTCCCCGGCTGCCAGCTCAGCCTCGAGCTCGTCCATTTCCTCTCGCATCTTCGCCATGACATCGGCGGGTTTACGCCAGTCGAAGCCCACGGCCGCCGCCTTTTCGGTCATGCGAAATGCCTTGAGGAGGGCCGGCAACGACCCGGGAACACCATCGAGCACCGAGGAACCGGGATCGTCGCCACGCTCGGTTCTCTTGATGTCCTCCCAGTTCCGCATCACCTCGTCCGAATCCTCGACCTCCCGATCGCCGAAGACATGGGGGTGGCGGCGAACCATCTTGTCGGAGATCATCTTGCACACGGCATTGACGTCGAAGGTCTCTTCCTCGCGGGCGATCCGCGCCACAAAGACGATCTGCAGAAGGAGGTCGCCGAGCTCCTCACAGAGCTTTTCCGGATCGCCGGCGGCGATGGCGTCCACCACCTCGTAGGCCTCCTCTAGAAAGTACGGGGCGAGGGTGTCGAGCGTCTGCTCGCGATCCCAGGGGCATCCCCCCGGATCGCGCAGACGATCCATGATTTCCATGAGTCGGTCGAAGCTTGTAGACATGGGATGCCATTCTACAGGTCCCGGCACAGCAAGAATTTCGGATTTCGGATTTCGGATTTCGAATTTGCCGTCCCCCCGCTTGATTCCTACGCCGGGAAGCCACCGTCGGCGTGGCGCTGTTGCGGAGGGCCTCGTGGCGAGGAAGGTATTAGGTATTAGGTATTAGGTATTAGCTCCACCCACTCACCCCCAAGATTGCATCCTCCTCCCGGAGCCCACAGTCGGCGTGGCGCTGTTGCGCAGGGCCTCGTCGCGAGGGCCGCGAGACGCGGTCAGCTGGTGCGCGTTAGCGTGCCAGATGGTCACGTATCGCGGGCCGCAGTAGAGGCCCGTAGCGACAGCGCCATGGGCGGCGCAGCCGCCGCGCCGACCTCGGGGGTAACAGGACTGAACCAGGCCCCGCGGAATCGGAGCGAAGCGGAGATTCCGCGATCGCGACGAGATTGGGCCTCTGGGTGCGTTTCTCCGACTGGAGCGAGGAG
>JAOZUP010000351.1 GCA_029938595.1 Thermoanaerobaculales bacterium
AGAGGGAGTCCGAGGCCGGTCGAAGGGGCGGACCGCCCAGCTCCAGCCACGGCATCTCCGCCGGCGCCGCAACCACCTCGAGCCGTGCCCGACCTTCACCGGCGAACTTGTGAGCCAGGGTTTCGGCAGCTTCAACCTTGGCTCGGGGCACCTCCCACAGCACCGTGCCGACCCCCAAAAGGGCCACGTCCGAGAGCACCTCGGAGCTCAGCCAACGTCGAGCCTTCCAGCCCTCGACACCGGCCGCAAACGGCGCCAGCAGCAGGCTCTCACCGGCATCCACAACCCGCCCAGCGCCGAGGAACCGCGCATCTCCGATTTCGACAAGGCGGGAACTCACGGCGCTGCCGGTGGCGCATCCGGCCGCATCGCGATCGTCCACCCTGAGGTTGAACGCCAGGTCGGCCCGGTACGATTTATCAGAACCAGGCTGTCGGATGAAGCCCCCGCGCACGACGACATCGGCCCAGGCATCGTTCTCGTTTCGCAGGAGATCGGTATAGACCTGGGGGTCGTAGCCCTGCAGATCGTCTCGCACCAGCCCCTTCAACACCGTCAGAATGGCCACGAAGTTGAGCCGGGTCAGATCTTCGAATCCACCGCCCGGCGGCACGCCGCCACTCTCGATAAGCACCACGGGAGTTCCCCAGGCAGTGATGTTGTCTCCAAAGGAGCGCGGGCTCCAGTCTTCGTCGTAGCGAGCCATCCCACCCGGTACGTACGGCGCCAGGGCCTCGACGATGGCCGTGCAGGCTCGTTTGGCCAGTAATCTCCCCGGGGTGACGGTTCCCTCCTTGTCACCGGCCACCGCCAGGACGGCGTTCGTCGCCAGCACACCGGTATCCCCCACTGACGTGCGTCGATTCTGATCGTGCAGATTGAATCCGAGCATCGGCTCGTATTCGTCACGGATCCTCTTCAGGATCTGACCCTCTGGAGTTGCGAGATTCAGGGCATCCCTGTTGATGTCGATGCCCTGAAGGTTGCGGCGCTGGTAGACCTCCGCCCCATCCGGGTTGAGCATCGGAATCATCAGGAGAGTGAGGCCGTCGAGGATCGCCGCCGCTTCCGGCTCCTCTGCATGGGAGAGCAGGAAATGGGCGATGTCGAGAAGAGCGGGAGTCGCGGAAGGCTCATCCCCGTGCATCTGGGACCACAAGAATACGGTGCGCGACCCGTGCCCCAGGGTAACCAGGTAGACGGGACGTCCCTGAACGGATCGCCCCACCTCTTCCAGTTGGATCTTCCCGGGATAGAGCTCCGCGAGCCTCAGCAGCTCGGTGGCCAGCTCGGCCGGTCGCAGGCAGGGAGCCGGGGTTTGGACAAAGCGCTCCTCCGGCCAGCTCTGCCAGAGCTGGTCGGGTGTGAAAGTGGGCGCTGTCGACTGAAGAGCGAGGGTGAGAATCAGTGTGAGGGTATGCATGAGGGTCATTGTAGTCCGTCACGAAAATTCTCAATTTTGAATTCCCACCCACCCTCCCGGAGACACGGGGGGTGCAGAGGGGAATTGAGAACTGAGAATTCAAAGTGATTTCGCGTATACTTCGGTGTTTGAGATCGCCGTGGCGGAGGAAGGGAGCCCGAAGATGCGTTGGAAGTCTATTGTCGTCTCAGCGCTGCTGCTGATGTCGATTCCGCTGCTCGTTGGAGCCGAGGTGAAGCTGCGAGAGCAGCCGGAGGTCGCCGACGCGCTCGAGGTGCTGGACATGTGGATCGAGCAACAGGTCGTCCACCGCAACCTGCCGGGCCTCTCCATCGCCATCGTCTTCGACCAGGAGATCGTGTGGGCGAAGGGTTATGGCTACAGCGACGTGGAGCAGAAGATTCCCGCGACCCCTTCGACCGTCTACCGGATCGGTTCGGTCACCAAGCTCTTCACATCCACCGCGATCCTGCAGCTTCGGGATCAGGGAAAGCTCCGGCTCGACGACCCGGTCTCGCTCTATCTTCCCTGGTTCCGCATTCGCAACCCTTTCCCGGATGCCCCCGAGATCACGATCCGTCAACTGCTCACCCACACCTCGGGATTGCCCCGCGAGGCGGCCTTCCCCTACTGGACCGACCACGTCTTCCCCACCCGGGACGCGCTGGCCGAGGCGGTCCCGGGCCAGGATGCGGTTGGCGCCCCCGAGACGACCTACCATTACTCCAACCTGGGGATGTCCCTTCTCGGAGAGGTAGTGGCCGAGGTTTCGGGCCGGCCCTGGGCGGAATACGTGCAGGAGAAGATCCTCCAGCCCCTGGGCATGGTCAGCTCGAGCGCCGCTCCCGGCGCGGATCTCCTCCAGCGCCGGGCCACCCCCTATATGCTGAGGACGCCCGACGGCGCCCGGGGGATCTTCGACTACTACGACACCGGAGCGATCGGACCGGCGGCCAATATGGTCTCGACGGTCGAGGATCTCGCCCGCTTCGCCTCCCTGCAGTTCTACGACGGACCGGCCGGAGAGGACCGGGTCTTGAAGGGCAGCACCCTGCGCGAGATGCAGCGGGTTCATTGGGTCTACGACAGCTTCTCGGGCGGTCGGGGTCTGGGCTTTCTCGTGTCCCACCGCGATGGCAAGAATTTCGTGGGCCACGGTGGCTGGATCGGCGGCAACCGCACCAACCTTCGTCTGGTCCCGAGCGAGAAGATTGCGGTGGTCGTCGCGATCAACGCCGACGACGGAAGCCCCTATCCCTTCACCAGCCAGGCCTATGAAGTCGTCGGGCCGGCCCTCCTGAAGGCGACCCGGGAGCCCGCGGCCCCGAAACCGGAGATGGATCCTGCATGGCAGAGCTATCTGGGCCTCTACACGGATCCCTGGGGATGGGAGTACGAGGTCTTAATCCTGGGGGGGGAATTGGTCATGTATGGCTACAACTACCCACCCAGCGACAACGCCTCATCCGGCTTCACCCGGCTCACACCGATTGAGGGCTCCACCTTCCGCATGCCCGACAACGAGCTCGTGACCTTCGAGCTCGACGAAAACGGCAAGGTGGAACGCATCAAGAAACGCTCCGATTACCTCTTTCCAAAAGAAGAGTAGAAGAGAACGAGGACGACCGACGTGACGCAACCCCTGGAAGATTTCACCTACCGAGACGGCGTGCTCCACGCCGGCGAGGTCCCGGTTTCGGAGATCGCCGACGCCGTGGGCACCCCGACCTTTGTCTACTCGGCCGAAGCGATCCGCTCGAACTACCAAAGGATCGAGCGCGCCTTCGCGCCGCTCGGGGCCCATCTCCACTACGCCGTCAAGGCGTCTTCCAACCTCCACATCCTGCGCCTTCTCCGTACGCTGGGCGCCGGTATGGACGTGGTCTCCGGCGGCGAGCTCGAACGCGCGTGGCTGGCCGGAACGCCGATGCAGGAGATCATGTTCGCCGGTGTCGGCAAGACCGAGGCCGAGCAGCGAGCGGCCCTCGATGGACGGTGGAGTCCCCTGCTCGACGACGCCGAGCGCCTGGGAGGCGAGAACATCGAGAACCGCGGGCCCGTGGGTCTCTTCAACGTGGAGTCCGAGAGCGAGCTCGAGGTCCTCGCCCGGGTGGCAGCCGAGCTCGGAGTCGTGGCCCGTGCGTGCATCCGGGTCAACCCCGATGTCGACGCCAGAACCCACGAGTACACCACCACCGGCAAGGAGGAGAACAAGTTCGGAGTCGCGGTGGCCCGCGTGCCGGAGCTCTTCGCCGCCTTCAGGGACGTTCCCTCGGTCGAGCTGGTCGGCTTGCACGTGCACATCGGTTCGCCGGTGCACGAGATCGAGCCCTACGAGTCCGCGGTCCGGGTGCTCCTGCGGTTGATCGATACGCTCGAGGCCGCTGGGGATGCCGTTTCGGTCCTGGATCTGGGTGGCGGTTGGCCGATGAGCTACACCGAGGGAGAGTCGCCGGAGATCGAGGTCTTCGCCGAAGCGCTGATCCCCCTGCTGGAAGTACGAACCAAAAACGGCCTGCAGGTTGTTCTCGAACCGGGCCGGTCGATCCTCGCCAACTCCGGGGTGCTGCTGACCCGCGTGCAACATATCAAGGAAGGCCGCCGCAAGACCTTCGTGATCTGTGACGCCGGGATGCACACCCTGATCCGCCCCGCCTTCTACAGGGCATTCCATTTCGTATGGCCTGTGCGGGTCGAGCCCCGCCATGTGCCGCCCTCCGCCGCCG
Organism: Thermoanaerobaculales bacterium; assembly: GCA_029938595.1. Taxonomy (GTDB): domain Bacteria; phylum Acidobacteriota; class Thermoanaerobaculia; order Thermoanaerobaculales; family Sulfomarinibacteraceae; genus Sulfomarinibacter. The sequence continues at coordinate 4,150 of JAOZUP010000351.1, forward strand.
AAAGCCTCGATCTCCCCGGTCTCCACCCATGTGACGTCGTCGGCCCGATCTGCGAGACCGGCGACTTCCTCGCTCGCAGCCGAGAGCTGCCTCCAGTGCAACGGGGCGATCTGATCGCCGTTTTCTCCGCCGGCGCCTACGGTATGTCCATGAGCTCGAACTACAACGACCACGGACGTTCCGCCGAAGTCCTGGTGGACGGGAATCGGGCGGTGGTGATCAACGAGCGGCAGAAGCTCGCGGCCCTTCTCGAAACCGAAATGTCGCCGAGGGAGCTGA
>JAOZUP010000352.1 GCA_029938595.1 Thermoanaerobaculales bacterium
CAGATCTGCGGTTCCAGCTGCATTGGGCTTTCCTCGTTCTTGGGATCGTAGATGAAGAGATCACTCCGCTCGCGCTCGCCGCGCATTGAAACGAACACGATCTTCGTCCGGCTGCCGGTGAGATAGACCCCGTCCTGGGCATCGTTTCCGAGGGATTCAAGCCGCTCCGGCGTGCTCCAGGCAGCACCCGGACCCGACCGGGTCGCACGGCCGATCCACGACAGCTCACCCGGCGTTGTCACGCTCACCAGGCACGCTGCCTCGCCGTCGTTCACCCAGGTGACGCGTACGCTTGTCGCCTCGTCAAGGCCCGAGAATTGCACGAGTCGGGGCTGGGTCCAACCCTCTGCAGCGAGCTCGGTCCTGAAGCTTCGTTCGCGCGGGCCCACATCTTCATCGGGAATCACCAACCCCTCACGGTCCGCACCGTGCCAGCCGTCGCCTTCATTCGCGGGCGGGCGGAGGTGGGCGGAGAAGTAGAGCACCCTGCCATCTCCCACCGGGACCGGAGCGTTTTCGACGCCATCCGAGTTGATCATCGTGGGATCCTCGGCCACGACATCCTCCGATGACGCCAGATTTGGCAATCGCCACCGTCGGAAGGTAGCGAAATCCATCAGCGTGGCGGCCTCGAGATGGAGATCGGTGGAGCCCAGCATGCGAGTCGTTCCGGCAACCGGAATCACGACAACCTCGGTTCCCGGATCGATCTCTTCCAGGTGCGCCGGCAGGTCACCCGCAATCACAACGGCATCTGAGCCTACAGTCACCGTTACTATCAGGCCCTTTTCCACAGCCGGCGTCGGTCTGCCCATTTCCTCCTCGGCTGCTCTGAGAGCACGTGGCGCCCCGGCTTGGATCCGCACAATCCACTGCGACGGATCATCCGGTGATCTTTCCGCCTCGAGGAGGTTTCCGAACACGTCGGCGTCCGCCTGCACGGTTGGCCGAGCGGGATCAACCAAATCGCAGGCCGCTCCGAACACCAAAACAGTCACTATCAAGGTCATACGTGCCAGACGCATAGAGGCTCCTTTTCTGCCTGAGATGAGCGGCTCTGCCGGCGAGAATCGCCCATCTTAGGTTTTAAATCACAAGAGAATACCCGCTACCGATGCCGTCAACCAGGAAGCGATGGCTCCTCCGAACATTGCCTTGAGACCGAGCTTGGCAAGATCGGCTCGTCGTCGAGGAGCAACCGCCGCGATCCCTCCCAGCTGAATGCCGATCGACGAGAAGTTTGCGAATCCGCACAGAGCGTAGGTCGAGATGATCATCGCTCTGTTGGAGATGACACCCTCCTGCACATACGACCCGAGTACTCCATAGGCCACCAGCTCGTTGAGTGAGATCTTGATCCCGAGCAGGTTTCCAACCTTGGCGGCATCGGCCCACGGCACGCCCATCAGAAAGGCCAGCGGCCTCAGGAGGGTACCGAAGAGGGTTTGCAACGAACCTGGGAAGATTCCCGAAAACTCTCCCGTCACCGGCGACATTCCCCCCGAGCCATAGGCCACCCACGTGCCGTGGAGGAGCGAGCCGTCTACCAGCGAGTCGAACCAATTGAGGGTCACATCGAGGACTGCAATGAGAGCGATAAATCCGATCAGCATCGCACCCACGTTGACAGCTAGCTTGAGACCGTCGGTGATGCCGTTCGCCGCCGCCTCGATCACGTTGTCTCCCGAATCGATCGCAGGCATGTTGACGTCACCGGCGGTGACCGAGTGTTCGAGCTCGGGGTAGATGATGTTGCCAATGAGCAGTGCGGCCGGCGCCGACATCACGCTCGCGGCGATCAGGTGCCCCGCAGGAATCCCCATCGCGATGTATGCCGCGAGGACCCCGCCCGCTATGGTGGCGAAACCGCCCACCATGATGGTCAGGAGCTCGGATTTCGTCATGTCGTTGAGAAACGGTTTGATGAGCAAAGGCGCCTCAGTCTGGCCGACAAATATGTTGGCGGTGCAGGAGAGGGTCTCGGCGCCGCTCGTGCCCACGGTCCAGCGCATGAACCTGGCCAGGGCTACGATCACGACCTGCATGACCCCGAGGTAGTAGAGGATCGCCATGAACCCGCCGAAGAAAATGATCGTCGGCAGGACCTTGAATGCGAACTGGAAGCCGAAACCAGGCCACGATGCGGCGCCACCTGGGAAGAAATACTGGCGATCCACCAAGTTACCGAAAAGGAAGCTGGCGCCGTAGTCGGATAGACCGAGAAAGGCCGTCACCTTGTCGCTGAGGGCTGTGAAGATGATCTGCCCATGGAGATCGTTGGCCACCAACCAGGCGATGGTTGCCACGACCAGGAGGACGCCTAGCGGCGACTGGAGTCGCGGTGCCAGATGGAGGCGACTGTTAACCAAAAGGAGCACGACGACGGCAATCGCGGTAACTCCAGCCACCGTTGATCCCAACGATCCGAGGATCACGCTGATCACGCCCGCCGCGGCGAGCATCATCACGAGGGTGCCGGTTCCGCGCTCCGGGTTCGCCTGATCATGCTGCAAGAGGAAGACGGCCACCAGGAGACCAAGAACACCCATGCCGGCGAAACTCCAATAGTCCTGGCGCAGGATGATGACCGCAAAGAGGAACTGCAGCCCGAGACCCCAAAACACAATTCGGAGTTTGACGTCCCGCCGATGATAGGACATGGCCCAGGCCAGACCGAGCAGTACCAACATCCCGAGCACGCCGATAAACCTCATCGAGAGTCCTCCCGCGCTGACACTTTACACTGCCCGTGTCCGCAGTAGACACCCGGTGAGAAGTGCGGCTCAGTTATAATGTGCTGGTCGCGGTAGAAACAAGCACCGTGCCGGTCAAATGGGAGCACTCTCATGGCAATGGACTTCGAGACCGTGAAATTCATGAGGTTTTTGTTCGCCCTTGTCGGGGCGGCGATCGGCGCTGCTGCAGGCGTCAAGTACTTCGGATTGGCCGGTGCGATCGGCGGGTTCGTGATCGGCGCCATCATCGGCTGGAACACCGTCGATTTTATCAAGGGCCGCGCCCACAAATAGCCCACCGTCATGGATCGTGAAGACTTCGAAACAGCAGTGGCCGAGGCGCTCGACCGCCTACCACTGGAGTTCGCCGAGCTGATGTCCAACGTCTCAATCCAGGTACGCGAAGTCCCGGACGACGAGACCCTCACCGAACTCGATCTCGACCCACGCTTCGAAACCTTGTTCGGTCTCTACACCGGGGTCCCTCTCGACCAACGGGGCGGATGGTACGGCAACGTGCTCCCCGACATGATCGTCCTCTACCGGCAGCCGCTCCTTACCGCCTGCAACACCCATGGCCAGCTGGTTCGTCAGATCCAGCTCACGCTTCTTCACGAGATCGGCCATCACTTCGGGCTCTCAGATGACGAGATGCACGCGTGGGAGCGGCAATTCCGCGGACTCGAGGACTGACCACCAGGTCGGTAGGCGGAAGTCCCCAGGGCGCGTTCAGAAAAAACGTTAAACGTTTCAACGTTAAACGTTTAACGTTCTGACCCGCCAACACCCACCCGGCGAGATCCGGTATCCTCGTCGCATGGCTGTCGACGCGGACACATTGCACCCCATCGAAGCGTCCCACCTCCACGCCCGACGCGAGCGGGTGTTCCTGGTGTTTGCGGGAATCTTCCTCGGCACCCTTGCGATGCTCAACATCCTCGGCATCAGCCGCTTCATCAAGCTCCTCGAGCTCGAGACCTCCGGCGGCGCCCCGCTCGTCTTCGCCATCGCGGTCGGCGTCCTGCCCTACCCCATAACCTTCCTCTGCACCGACTTCATCAGCGAGTTCTATGGCCGCAAGAGGGCCAACTTCGTGGTCTTTGTGGGCCTACTGCTCAATATCTGGGTGATCATCATCATCTGGCTCGGCGGGATGCTGCCGGGATTCGAAACGATCGACCCAACGACCGGAGCGATTGTCCGCGACGCCGCCGGACGCCTGCCGGTCTTCTTCGAAATCCGCGCCCTCACCTTCGGGGCGGTGACGGCGTCGATGATCGCCTACATGGCGGCTCAGTTCTGCGACGTCTATGTATTCCACTTCTGGAAGCGCGTTACCAAGGGGCGCCTGCTGTGGGTGCGCAACAACGGGTCGACGATGATCAGTCAGCTCGTCGACACCACGGCGGTCATCCTCATAACCCACTACTACGCCCACGCTCTGCCCGTCGATCCGGCGCAGCCACTGGCGCGCCAGCTGGCTCTCTTCATCCTCACCGGCTACGCCTTCAAGTTCATCATCGCCGCCTTCGACACCATCCCCTTCTACATCGGCGTCCACTATCTCAAGGGGTATTTGCAGCTCGACCCGATGAAAGAACACGACCTCCACGATAACGATCAGCCGGAGTGAGGCCATGCCGGATGCCGGATGCCGGATGCCGGATGCCGGATGCCGGATGCCGGATGCC
>JAOZUP010000042.1 GCA_029938595.1 Thermoanaerobaculales bacterium
AAGTCAACATCATGGCCGGGATAACCGGATCCGCCAGCGGTGGGTTGACGATCTTCATGAAGACGATGGGTCCCCAATATATGGAGATGGGATTAGCCCCTGACGTCTTACACAGAATCTGTTCGGTGGCGTCGGGCGGATTGGACTCTCTCCCCCATTCTGGGGCGGTCATCACCCTGCTCATGGTCATGGGCGTCACCCACAAAGAGGGATACAGAGACCTTGGAGTCGTCACCGTAGCCTTTCCCATCGTCGCGACGGTCGCCATTATCCTCCTGGCAATGATGGGCGTTCACTGATCCAATACTTTTTCGTGCTTCTCCGGTTGCCTCAGGTCAGGGGCCTTTCGCTCACGAAAAGTGCTGCTTCAAATCGTTGAGAAGCGCACGGTAGATCGGATCGCAAAACTCGGCGACACCCCCGCCATCACTCGCCCAGCTCGAGGTCCATTCAACAAACGTAGAGCCGTCAGCAGTAACGGGAAGGACTCGTACCTTGCTTACGTACCCCTGGACGTTGTCCTTGGACACCGCATCCGGCCCGTCGTCGATGCTGTACTCGAGGGTGCGACTCTCATCATCAAAAGCGATCAGGGTCTCGTGAAACGCGCCGTTGAGGACCCGCTTTGCACCGACCGAACCCCCTGAAATGCTGCCGACCGCCTCAACACTGTTGTCTGGGATTCTGACGGACGCGTTGGCCGGCGCTGCCGTCACTCGTGTCGCAGGTGCTTTCGGAACGGGATCCCCAGCTTCCTCATCTTGTAGCGGAGGGTGTTTGGGTTCACCCCGAGAAGCTCGCCGGCTCCCCCAGGGCCGTGGATTTTACCACCGGTCATGCCCAGGACCCGTGTGAGGTGCCGCGCGATCACCGCATCGAGCTCGAGCGGTTCTTCGTCCGGTGCCGGCCGGGCGGCTTCGGCCTTTTCCGGCAGTGAAGCGCCAAGGTCATCGAATCTGAGCGGCTCCCCACGGTGCACGATCATGGCCCGTTCCACCAGGTTCTCGAGCTCGCGAACGTTGCCTGGCCAGTCGTAGGCCATCAGATCGTCGATGGCGCCGGGCGCAAGCTCCGGTCTGTCCCCGATCTTCAGCTCCCCCGCCTTGCGCTCGATGAGGTGCTGCACCAGTGCCGGGATGTCGCCGCTCCGGTCGCGAAGCGGGGGTACCACGATCGGAAAGACGTTGAGCCGGAACCACAGATCCTCCCGGAAACGTCCCGCCTTCACCATCGTTGCGAGGTCATGGTTGGTGGCGGCGATGATCCGGATGTCGACCGGGATGCGCTCGGTCCCGCCCACACGCTCGATTTCCCGGTGCTGGATGACCCGGAGCAGCCGCACCTGCGCCTCGAGCGGCATCTCCCCTATCTCGTCGAGCAGAATCGTCCCCGAGTCGGCACGCTCGAAGCGGCCGCGCCTCCTCGACAGCGCTCCGGTGAAGGCCCCCTTCTCATGACCAAAGAGCTCGCTGTCGAGAAGGGACTCGGGGATGGCCCCGCAGTTGACCGGAATGAACGGTCCGTCGCGCCGGGTCGAGCCCAGATGAATGGCGTTGGCGATCACGTCCTTGCCGACACCGGTCTCGCCGGTCAGCAGGACGGGGCTTTCGGTCGGTGCGACCTGGCGGACCTGCTTCATCACCTTACGGAGGCCAAAGTCGGCACCGACGATCTCGTCGCCCGAGATACGCTGCAATTCCCTGTGCAGGTACCGATTGTCGTCGGCCAATCGGTCACGCAACTGCAGCACCTCTCGATGGACGAGGGTGTTCGCCAGGGCGATGGTGAACGGATCTTCAAGAAGCCGAAGTCGACGCGCATGTTCGGCCGTGTAGCGATCCGTGCCCTCCGCGGTCAGGACGACACCGCCCAGCCGGCCACTCTCGGTGGCCAGTCGCATCCTCAAGATCGACGAACCCTGAAGGCCGTGGAAGCGGAGCATCTCCCGAGCCACCGGATTTCGCTCCTCCGAGTCGATCACCACCACGTCTTCCTTCGCAGCCGCCGCACGTCGCTGGATCCGATCCCGCGTCTGCTCCGCAAGAGGGGTCAGCAAATCAACCTTTTCGCCGTCCTCGGCGGTAGCGGATGAAAGCGTCCGCATTGCGCCAAGGTCCGCCTCGTAGACCTGCAGGAACATCCGGTTGACGGGAAGAAACTCCTGCACGGCGCGCACACACGCGGACATCGCCTCCTCGATCTCCAAGCTGCCACAGATGCTCAGGGTCGCATCACGAAAGAACTCGTTGTCATCGACCATGGCGGTCTCCCCCATCGAAAAGGTCACTCTGTTGTGGCTATTCATAATTCTATATCATATTGTGAAATACAACAAATCGAATTGTCGATTACCACAACACTCATCATTCATTTTTCCTAACTGACTGAAAACAATACCTTTCATATTCTGGCACGGTTTTCGCTACTCCTGATGCTGGGAAAAGGAGTTGGACGATGAAAACCCTGATCTACGGCGCGGGACCGATCGGAAGATGGCTGACCCTCCGGATGGAGCAGGCCGGCCAGGACGTGACCCTGCTCGCCAGGAACGAGACCTATCGCTCACTCGAGGAGCACGGAATCGAGATTGTCGATGGGCTCACCGGGGAGAGACTCGCCGCCCGGCCGAAACTGGTGGATCGGCTGGACCCGGAGGACCGCTACGACCTCGTTGTGGTTGCCATGCAGAAGTCAGACCGCCTGGCCGTCTGCCCGATCCTTGCTCAGAACGAGCATCTGAAGAACATCCTTTTTGTGGGCAACGACGTGTCCGGTTTCCATCATTACCATGACCATCTGACCGACGACCAGGTGCTGCTCGGATTCCCAGGTGTGGGCGGTGGATGGGACGGCGCCGACCTCGTGGTCATGGATCGGGAGAAGCCCCATGGACATAACGGCGAGATCTTCATCGGCGAGCTCGACGGTGTAACCCGGCAACGAACCCTGAAGATCAGGAGGCTCTTCGAGGCGGCCGGCATCAAGGTCAGCATTGAAATGGACATCGATGGCTGGCTCAAATACCACTTCGCCTTCATGGCGCCCACCGCAGGCGTGATCTTCATGAAGGGCGGAGACCTGCGCGCGGTGGCCGACGACGGAGAGGCAATCCGTCAGTACTGCCGTGCCTGCCGTGAGGCCGGCAACGTCCTCCGCAAGGCCGGATATCACAAGCGCCAGCCCAACGTGTTCAACCTTTACTACGTGCTCCCACAGTCGCTGGAGCCGCTGGTATTCAGCAAACTGTTCGGCTCGCGCAATGCTGAGGTCCGCTTCGGGCTTCACGCTCGAACTGTCGGCCCGGAGCTGATCGAGCTGGCCGAGGAGTTCGCCGTGCTCAGAAGGCTGGTTGGGATGGAGACTCCCGATCTGGACGCGCTTCTCGACTATGTTCCGCAGCGACCGGCAGCGGAGAAGTTGAAGGTGGCCTCATGAAACGCGTGCTCCTCGCCGGCACCCGCACCCTCGAGGCGCACTTCGAGAGAGGAGGAACAATGAAGGTCGAGGAGCTGAACAAATGAGCCGGCTCGAGATCATCCACCTGCGGTCATCCGGAGAGCCGATCGAGTCCCTCGCCGACCGAATCCGCGAGTCGATCTGGTCGGAGGGCGATCAAACCGAGGTTGTCACGATATTTCGCCGGAATGGGCTCGAGACTGACCTCGCCGTCCATATCCACCATCCGGAGGCACCCGGAACAGATGTGCCGAGCCGTCTCGGCCTCCAACTTGTATCTTCGCTGGCGGTTTTCGGTCTCGTCGAGCACTCGGTGTGGGAGGAGCTGAAATGAACCGTTTGCACTTGTTCCTCGCTCCCGTCCTTGAACGTGAGCTGGGGGATACTTTTCGAGCGCCCCAAGAACCCAGGATCATTGTAAAGTGCACGACATCGGAATAGTCTACGCAAAGGTGGCCGACGTGGAGACCTACCTGGAGAAGCTCGTCCTGTCCGACCCGCTACGCGATCCGACCATCCTCCAGGCCATTCGGGCGCTCGAGCTGCCGGAGGGGAGCCGCGGCCTGGATGCAGGATGCGGGGTCGGCAGCCAGACGCTGATGCTGGCAGAGGCGGTAGGAACCAGCGGACACGTCACCGGTCTCGATGCATCGGCCGAGTTCCTGGCTCATGCTCGAGGTCTGGCCGAGCAGTCAGACCTTTCAGAGCAAGTCTCTTTCCGGCAGGGCAATGTGAACGAGTTGCCCTTAGACGACAACACCTTCGACTGGGCGTGGAGCGTGGACTGCGTCGGACAATCCACTGTTGGAGAGCCACTGACCGCGCTGCAGGAGCTAGCGCGTGTCGTGAGGCCGGGCGGCCGGGTGGCAATCCTCGGGTACTCTTCCCAGATGCTGCTCCCTGGTTACCCGCTGCTGGAGGCGCGGCTGAACGCGACCGCCTCGGCAACAACCTTCCTCGCCAAGGGGGAAAAACCAGAGGCACATTTCCTGCGCGCGCTGGGCTGGTTCCGTGAGGCGGGTTTTGCCGAGCCCAAGGCGCGGACCGTGGTCGGCACCGTTCACGCCCCTCTCGACGATACGATCCGTCGCGCCCTGATCTCGCTGTTCGGAATGCTCTGGGGGGAGATGCAGTTCAAGATGGCGCAGGCGGACCGGGAGGAGTACCAGCGCTTAGCTGACCCGGAGTCAGCGGACTTCATCTTGGATTCTCCGGACTACTATGCCTTCTTCAACTACTCGATGTTTGAGGGCCGGGTTTCGGCCCCAACAGATTGCTGGTGAGATATGCAGGTTATGGAGGAATAGATGAGCGAACCTGGATGTGCGACGTGTTCCTTTCGCGCCAAATATGACGAGAAACCCACGTCTTTCCTAGGACGGGTGTGGCGATGGCATGCCAACTTCTGTCCCGGGTGGAAGGCTTTCATGAAATCGCTTCCCGATGACGAGAAGAAGGTCATCATCGAGAAGTACAATTTCCCGGCGGCCAAGTTCGCCTCATGATTTTCAGAGTCCCAGAAAGAAAAATCGTCTACTCAGACGAACCTGATAATCCTGTTGAGTATACGAAGAGGCTCGACAATGAATATTCGAGATTCGCAGGGTTATATGATATTGCCGTAAATTGGCTTCCTATTTGGAACACCTGGATAAAGACAACTATCCCTCACATTGAAGGTGACCGGGTTTTGGAGGCGTCATTTGGCACTGGGTATTTATTGACGCATTATGCCGGTAATTACGACACATATGGTATCGATTTCAATGACAGAATGGTTGAGATTGCGAGGAGAAAGCTATCCCGGAGCGGTATCAAGGCGACGCTTCAAAAGGCTCATGTAGAACGACTTCCCTTTACAGAGAGCTTTTTTGACACCATCATCAACACGATGTCATTCTCTGGTTACTCAAACGGTATTAAGGCAATGTCAGAATTCAATCGAGTATTGAAAGAGGGCGGGAAACTGCTCATTGTGGATTTTGACTATCCTTCAAACAGAAACAGCTTTGGATATCTGCTTACGAAACTGATGGAGACGGCGGGGGATACAATAAGAGATATCCCGAGAATACTCCAGGAGTTCTCCTTTGAATTCACTGAAGAAGAGATTGGGGGGTTTGGAGCCGTCCATTTCTATAGCGCGAGAAAGCTGAAAATTTCATGAATAACATAGAGGGAGATAGATATGGGTTTTCGCGACGTTGCGTGGAAGACGATGAAGTGGAAGATCATGAAAAAGCACCTCGGATACTCCGAGGACGAGATGAGACTCTTCCGCGAGAATCCAAGGAACGAGGACGTGTTATCCAGCGTTCCAAACCTGATGAGTAAGACCATAATCGCAGAAGTCGTTGAGTCACATGGATGTAACAGCCAGCACAGCGTAGGGGAAAGATTCTATTTCGACGGTGCAGGAAACCTCCTCACGAAGCTCTGTCCGAACAAGGTCTGCATCTATGCCCTAAACGCCGCGACTGGGCTCATTTTTGCCTCAAACGAGCTGGCCTACGCCGGTATCGATCCAAACGAAATGCGGTTCAAACGAGCTGGTTGCTTTGATGTCGGCGTTCAGTGTGGCGGTTGGGGACGTGTCGTTATTGAACTCAAGGTGGTGGACCGGGAACAGGCCTAACAGATCGCTGATGCGGACCGGGTATGCGCGGCGATTGGATATTAGTAGTCCTGGCCCGGCTGCTAAGCTCAGAGACGTTAAGCGAGCCCCTACCACGCGGAACCAAATAGAGGACGGGAGACATGGGATTTCGTGAAAGCTGGATCAACCTCCTCCACAGGGCAGCGACGGGCACCAAGAAAACCCGGACGCTTCTCACGCCAATCGGAGTGACGATCTTCGGCGCGTTCACCGCCCTCTTCGTGATTGCCGCACTTTGGGTTGACAGGCTGCTGAATCTGCCGAGTCTCTTGCCTGAGGGTACGAGGTTCCCGGCGTCGATTCCCGTAATGGCCGTGGGGATCGCGGTCACGGCGTGGTCCGGCTTTCACTTTCTGAGGGTCAAGGGAACGCCGGTGCCCTTCAATCCGCCCCCCGAAGTGGTCACGACCGGGCCGTACCGATACGCCAGAAATCCCATGCTCACCGGTGTCTTCCTGTTTCTTTTCGGTCTGGGAATCGCCGTCAACTCCCTTTCGCTTGTGCTCTTCTTCACGCCACTGTTCATCTTGATCAATGTGTGGGAACTGAAGGAGATCGAGGAGCCGGAACTCGTGAAGCGGTTCGGCGACGAGTACATCGAATATCAAAGGCGGACCCCGATGTTCATTCCGCGCCTGGGCCGAAATCGATGCTGAAGTCCGACGCCTCGAGCAGCGCGGGGCAACCCGAGTGAAGAAGGTGAAACACTGGTGGGTTCTGGAGGCACCCAGTGGCCACAGGTTCCGTGTGATTCCCCTTCACCCAGGGCAAGACATCGGCCGCCTCAACAGATGGGACGGCGATGCCTGAAATTCTCCAGCGAACCGCTTACGAAATGAGGAGGTGCGAGATGTTCGAAAGGATCCTTTTGGGTGTGGGACGGCGCATGTTGCCGGTGCCCGAACGGCTTTTTCGGTTGATGGTCAAGCGAGACACTAAGAAGCTCGCCAGAAGGCAGGGTCTCGAACCCGACCAGCGGCGGGTCCAGCACCTCGCGGTGCGGGAGATCCCGCGCCGACGAACGCCGATCGCGCCCGAGGTCTTCGCCGCCGAGCTCGACCTGTCCAACCTCGACAAGCCGTGCATCGTCGATGACTTCTGAATGAAGAGCGTTTTCTTCTGGTCAGAAGAAAAGGCACGCACCCACCGCAAGGACAACCCGGAGCCCAGAGGTATCTACCTGACCCTGCGGCAAGGCGCCATCGTCACCAAACCGATCCAGAGCGTCCTATTCGGTTTCGCGCCATAACATCGGTCTGGACATCCGCGGGAGTCACTGCATGACGTCAGCCAACGAGGTACCAGCATGACAAGCAAGGCTGCAAAGACAGGCCCGGGGGCAATGGTCCTGGTTGCCATCGAGCAGTACTACCCCGAGGGTGAGCGCATCATCACCGATGATCTCGCCTATCGGATCCTGCCCCTCGGCTTCAGGGCCGAAGTCCGGCTGATCGGGCGCTTCAAGGACTGGATCATCCGGAAATCAGAGAAGAAGGTGCCCGGTCTCTGGGCCGGCATCATGGGCCGAAAGCGTTACATCGACGACAGAGTGGCAGACGACGCTGACGGTCAGGTCGAGGCAGTGGTGAACCTGGGGGCGGGCTTCGATACTCGGGCCTACCGACTTCAGGCCCTGGCCAATGTGCCGGTGTGGGAGGTCGATCAGCCGCAAAACATCGATGGCAAGAGGTCGAGACTTCAGATGCTCTTTCAGGAGGTCCCTACCCACGTGACCCTGGTGCCGATCGACTTCGACCAAGAAGACCTGGCCACCGTGTTGGCGTCGCACGGCTACGATCCCGACAGAAAAACCTTCTTCATCTGGGAAGGGGTCACTCAGTACCTGACCGAAAGCGGCATTCGAGCCACCTTTCAGTTCCTGGCCACCGCCCCGGCGGGCAGTCGGCTCGCGTTGACTTACACTCCCAAGGACTTCATCGATGGAGAGGTTTTCTATGGTCAGGAGTACCTCTACAAGAGAATGCTGCTGAAAGACAGAATCTGGTTCTTCGGGCTTGATCCTGAGAACGTCGATGACTTTCTAGGCGAGTACGGTTGGCGCGTTCTCGAGCACCTCGGCTACGACGAGCTTGACGAACGATATGTGAAGCCGACCGGACGGGAGCTTCAGTCCATGGCAATCGAGCGGATAATCTACGCGGAGAAGCTAAAATGACGCTCGTTGCTCGCGGGTGAACCGCGCAGATAAGATAGACCGCCCAAGGAGGTGCTCATGGCAGATCTTCAACGCATGGTCAATTCGGCTCGGCGCGCCATGGTCGAGGTGCTCGAGCTCAGACCTAGCGATTGTGTGCTCGTGGTCCAGGACCCCCAGTGTCAGAAATGCTCGGAGGCTTTCTTCGAAGCGGCGCGCGCCGAAGGCTGCGACACGACAACCTATGTCCTCCCCAGCCACGGACGCCCCCTCAAGGCAATGCCGGAGGACATGGCCGCCACGATTGAAGGGCGGGACGTGGTGATCAACGTCATGTCCGGTTCGACCGACGAGATCCCTTTTCGAATCGAGTGGCTGACGCTTTTGGAGGAGCGGGATCTCCGGGTCGGCCACAGCCCGAATATCCACGAGGACATGATGGACGGTGGCCCGATGGACGTCGATTACGGCCTGATGGTTGACCAGGCCGAACGCCTGATCGTCGCCCTCGACGAGGCAGTCTCGGTGCAGATCACAAGCCCGGGCGGAACCGATCTGACTCTCGACCTCCAGGGCCGCCGGTTCGTCACCGACGTCAAGATCACCGAAACCGAGAAGGGATGCAACCTCCCTTGCGGTGAGGTCTACTGCGCGCCGGTCGAGGACGGTGCCGACGGTGTTGTGGTCGCCGACGGCTCCATCGGGGGCGAAGGACCACCGTCATCACCGGTCACTCTCGAGGTCCAGGCCGGCCGCGTCACCACCATCCGCTGCGCTGACAAGCAGTGGCAGAAGCGGATCACCGAGTTGCTGGACACGGACAGCGGCGCCCGCACCATCGCCGAACTCGGCATCGGTCTCAACCCGAAAGCGCGCCTGGTCGGGATCATGCTCGAGGATGAGAAGGCCTACCGCACGGCTCACATCGCCTTCGGCAGCAACATCGGCATGCCGGGTGGCGTCAACGAGTCGACCACCCATATCGACTATCTCGTCCACCGACCGACCATCGTGGCGCGGTCCGAGGATGCGACCGACCGCATAATCGTAGAGGACGGGGGCCTCTGCGTGTAGCGTGGGCCATAATATTTCACCATGATTCTACGGACTTGAGTTGGAGCACGAAAACGATGAAGACCATTCAAGAAATTATCGACCGAACACCGAACCCGGACCCGTGGTCCGAGGGCGAAAACATCCCCTGGGATGACCCGGGTTTCAGCGATCGAATGCTCGCCGAGCACCTGAGTCAGGAGCACGACCTGGCCAGTCGCAAGAGTGAGGCGATCGATCAACATGTCGAGTGGATCTTCTCGGAGATCCTCTGCTCCCGTCCGTCACGGGTGCTCGATCTCGGCTGCGGCCCTGGTCTTTACGCGTTTCGCTTGGCAAGAAAGGGATGTGACTGTGTCGGGATCGACTTCTCCCCCGCGTCCATTCGACATGCCAGGAAAACCGTCGAAGCCGAAGACCTGAGCTGCTCATTTCAGCATGCCGATGTTCGGCAAGCTGACTTTGGCGAGGGCTTTGATCTCGTGATGATGATTTATGGGCAGATAAACGTCTTCCCACGAAAGCGGGCCCTGGAGATCCTGAAGAAGGCGCATGCCGCGCTCAAGTCAGGTGGTAACTTGCTGCTGGAGATCCAGAGCCGGGAGCAGATACAAAAAGAAGCGGAGCATGGACCGAGCTGGTACTCCGCCCCGTCCGGGCTGTTCTCCGGGGCGCCACACCTGGTTCTCCAGGAGAACTTCTGGGATGCAAAGGCCAGGGCGTCAACCACCCGCTTCTTGACCATCGATGGGCAAACAGGCTCAGTGAGCAGCTATGCGCTCAGCAACGAGGCCTACACCGAACAGGAGCTCACCGAAGCCTTGGGCGAGGTAGGTTTCGAGAATGTGGAGATGTTCCCGTCATTGAGCGGGAAAGCCATCACCGGGGACGCGGATCTTCCTGTCTTCGTTGCTCGTCGGTGAAATGCGCAAAGACAAACCGAGTCAAGGCCGGCAGTAGTTGCGGATTCAGGTGAAGACGAGATGCGCGACACAAAGTGCCAGGACAAAATTCCTCAGGCGGTTGTGATCCGCCCACCGTACAACTCTTCACCGTTCCAACAGTAAGTACACAGTCTTTCCCGTGGGAGACCGATAGCCTCGATCATATCGTCGAGCCGCTGGTACTGCAGGCTAGTGAGCTCGAGCCGCTCGCCGATACGATCCACCATGGCGGTGTGGCGGTCGGAATCCGGGTCGGCGTACTCGTCGAGCCGTGTGTCGCCGCTCCCGTCGATGTCGACGATCGCCCTGCGCCCGGCGAGATCGAGCTCCGACTTGGATTGCGAGAAGTTGAGGAACTTACACGAGTGCAACAGCGGCGGGCACGCCGGTCGCATGTGGACCTCGAGAGCACCGCGATCGAAGAGCCGCTTGATGATATCGGTGAGCTGGGTTCCGCGCACGATAGAATCCTCGCAGAACAGCAACCGATTGTCCACGATCAGCTCCTCTACCGGGATCAGCTTCATTTTGGCAACGAGATCGCGTACGCGCTGTTCCTGTGGCATGAAGCTCCGCGGCCACGTTGGAGTGTATTTGACGAATGGGCGACGATACGGGAGGCCCGCCTCGGCGGCATAACCGATTGCGTGGCCGATGCCTGAATCCGGGATGCCGGCAACATAGTCCACCTCCACGTCGTCCGCTCGCGCGAGGGCGGCGCCACAGCGGTTGCGACACGCCTCGACATTGATGCCCTCGTAGCACGAGGCCGGGTAGCCATAGTAGATCCAGAGAAAGGAGCAGACCTGGCTCTGGCTTCCCGGTGGGGTGAGAGTCTCAATCCCGTCGGCCGTAATCCGGACCACCTCTCCTGGTCCGAGCAGGTGTTCCAACTCGTAGCCGAGATTCGGGAGGGCGGATGTTTCCATGGTGACTGCGTGGGCGCCGTCCTTCCTGCCGATGGCAACCGGAGTTCGGCCGAGACGATCCCGAGCAGCCAGGATGCCCTTGTCGTCGAGAATCAGCAGCGAACAGGAACCATCGATCATGCTCTGGACGTGAGAGATACCGTCTTGAAATGTCGATTCGCCATCGATCAGGTTTGTCACCAACTCGGTGGGGTTGATCTCGCCGTCGCGGATCTGGGTGAAATGAGTTCCGTTTCGCCCAAGCAACTGGGTGGTGAGCTGCTCGAGGTTGTGCACCTTGCCCACGGTGACGATGGCGTAGGTGCCGAGATGGGAAGAGACAACGAGGGGCTGGTCCTCGTAGTCGCTGATGATGCCGAGGCCCATCGTGCCATGCATCGCCGGCAGATCATCCTCGAATTTGCTGCGGAACTGGGCGTTGGTGATGTTGTGGATCGATCGGGTGAAGGCGCCGCCGTCGCTCACGACCATGCCACCGCGCTGGGTGCCCAGGTGTGAGTGGTAGTCGGTTCCATAAAAGAGGTCGGCTACACAATCCTGGGACGAGACCACCCCGAAAAACCCACCCATTGCACCCTCCCAAATTGACGAATAAAAAAGAAGAAATCCGTTACGACCATTGGTTCGGCCACTCTAACCCGGTTCATCGGCAGAGTCACGAATATGGGTGTCTGGCACCTCTCCCTTTGTAACCGGTTTCGATCCACCGTGCTATCGTGGCCGGGCAAACAATCTTTTCGAGTGAAGGGTTTCCTTGGACGTTCGAAAACACGGAGGTAAATGCGATGAAACGAAACGTGCTGGTGGTGGTCGTCGCGGTGTTGCTGCTGAACGTGACCGGAGCCTGGGCTCAGGACAGCATCATCGACAACGTGATGAAGGCCTGTGAGCCGGAGATCAACACCTATTGCAGCCAGGTGACGCCAGGGGAGGGCCGGCTGCTCGCCTGCTTTTACGCCCACGAGGACAAGATTTCGGGGCGCTGCCAGTACGCCGTCTACGAAGGCGCAGCGCTGCTCGAGCAGTTTGCCGCCGCGGTCACCCACGTCGCGACGGAGTGCCACGACGACCTGACAAACTTTTGCGCCCAGGTCGAACTCGGCGAGGGTCGGGTTGGGACCTGCCTGCTGGAGCACAAGGCCGAGGTCACGGACGCGTGCAGGCAGGCGATCGACGACGTCGGGCTCGAGGTCGTCGAAGACTAGCCCGCACCTCGAACCGCGTCGTTTCGGTGCGGGTCTCGCTCACAAGCTGACAACTGTGGAATAGTGATCGTGGCACCTATCAGGGGTTAGGTGAGGCGTTTGTACACATCGCGACGGTCGGCCACCTTGACGACGTACACAATGAGTTCATCATCCGTGATTTCGTAGAGAATCCTGAAGGATCCTTGGCGAATCCTATAGCGCGGATGCTTCCCCGAGAGCTTTTCGCATCCAATCGGTCGCGGATTCTCAGCAAGTTCTTGAATCCTCTGTACTATCCGCTTACGCGTTTTCTTTTGACCGATCGATTCGATCTCTTTCGCCGCCGAGCGTTTGATGACCAGCTTATAGTCTGCCACTGCGTTTCATCTTCTTGACGAAGTCCTCGAAATCAATCGTCGATTCGTCAGCCCTGTCATCGAAGGCAGCGAGATCCTCAGCGTCCTCGGCCAACAAGGCCCGGACGGCGTCGTTGACCATTTCAGACATGGATCGTTCAGATACGACCGATTTCAGCCGCAGTGCCCTATGGATATCAGGCTCAAAATAGACCGTCGTACGTTTTGGATCGCTCATGTTGACATCATAGCGTTAGAATGTTTTGATGTCTAGACGTTTTCCACCAAACTCGTTGTTAGCGATACCAAAGTGGCGCCTATAGACACCTATCCTATCCGGTGTCGAGGGACGACCTCAATCGGAATCGAATCGGTGCCAGGGGAAACTTTCTTAACTTTCTTGGTTTTCGACACCTTGTTGCCCGGGTCCCTCTGTCCGATTCCTCGTGGATCTCGGATTTGTGCGAAATCGCTCGATCACCTTCTCCGAAAGGGCCTTATCAAGGGCTTCGAGCGCGGCTGAAAACTCCTGGTCTTTTTCTCTCAACCGGCGCCCCTCGCTCACCCACCGACTCACGACCACCGAGTGTTTGCGTAACACTCTGGCCAGGCTCCCGGCGCGTTGACCCCATCTCTCGATTCCGCACGAAGCCACTATCCGACGAAGCCTACCCGTCGAGCTGTCCTGGCGCTTGCTCCCAAGCTGGCTCACCTCAACACCCAACAGGCCGCTCGCCAGGGTTACGAAATCCCCCGCTTCAAGGTGCGGCCTTTCCAGCCCCGTGCTGCGGCCCAGTTCATCAACCCACGGACGACCCTCCTCCAAATCCAGTTCCCGGTCATGCCCCCACCACGGCAGCTTCACAACTTCCTCGGCTAACCCGTCGTCTTTCATCGCCTGCTTCATGCCGCTCGCGTACGCACGACGGGACGACCTCACCGTGCTTCCGAAACACAACAGGGCCTCGTCCACATCGCAAAGCGGGGTTCGGATCTTCCCCATCAGCTCTCGATGGCCGCTGAAGGTGTACCTCGACGGGTCGTCTGTCAGACCAGCTCGAACCGGGTTGAGGTGAATGTAGTGGATTACCCTTGACAGGTATTCGGCCTGGTCAATCAGTTTCGCCTTGTACCGGCTTTGCCATAATGGGCCCGTCCTTCCCCAACGTCGGTTGAAATCCCGGCTGAACCCGCACTGGAGGAACTGCATCGTTCGGGATAGCGGCACGGCAGAGGCCCGCAACGCAACGTGAAAGTGGTTCGTCATCAGAGCCCAAGCGAAAACAACGAATCCATCGCGCGTCTTGACCTCCCGAAGCCGCTCGACGAATTCTATCGCCTCTTCCGGGTCGCCGAACACGCCTTCCCCGCGGGCGAACCGGTTGTAAACGTGGTAGAGAGCACCTTCAACGAAAACTCGCGGGCGCCGCGGCATCCCCTTACCTCCCCACCCAACAACCTAACACAACAAAGTTAAGAAAGTTTACCCAGGCACCAATACAAGAAAAGCAATTCAGCTTTTCAGAGCCCGATAACCGTCATCGGAGGATAAAGGCGAAGCTCACGTGCGCGGCGATGTCCGGGGTGTTGTCATAGTTGAAGAGGTTTTCGGTCACCGCGACGCCGACGGAACCGTTGCGGAGCTTCCATTTCAGCCCGAGGGTGGTCTGGAACTCGAGGTCGGAGAGCGATGAGTCTGTGGTGTCGCTGAAAATGCTGCCTGCCGTGAGGAACTGTAGAACCAAGGTCGAGCGGGCACTTAGACGATGGAGGTAGGCGAGGTTGAGCGCAGGCAGGTTGGCGGGCTCGAAGCCCGGAGCGCCGTCGAAGTCACCGGTGATCACGTACGATGCGTTGATAACGAGTGCATTCTTGCGCCAGGTTCTGCCGAGAGCCAGCTGGACACCGTAGTCGGCGCTGCCGCTGGAGAGGAACTTTCCCGACTGCGCCACGGGGATCTTCGCCGCAGCCTCGAGGCCTACTCGCCAGCCTTTGCGCGAGACGGGCCACGCGTACCGAGCGCCCACCACTGGGTCGCCGAACCCCCCGGACGAAGGGCGATCGAGAAGCGCGACATTACCACCCTCATAGGGAATCAGGATCTGAAACTGGTTTCTCGCCACCAAGTCGCGACCCGCCTGGGAAACGCCGAGGGCGTCGTGGAAGCCCTCGATCACGCCGTCAAAAAATCCACCGGTGAAGACGAAGTACGGGATATTGACGAAGACATCGAGGTCCTGTGTAAGGCCGTAATGGGCCGAGAAATTCGCCAGTCCGAACTCACCATCGATGTAGAACGCATCATCCCCGAACTCGGACAGGATGGCGACCACGTCGGCGGGCGAGAGAGGTTCACGCCGATCGCGGCGCCTCAGGTACTCCTCGACCCCGTCACTCATCTGGAAAGTATTCGAGTGGGAGTAGATGAGCTCGACGGCCCATGATCCACGACCGACGGTTTCGGGCGGGACCGGGATCAGGCCCAGCACCAACGCGTTGGGTAGCGTCAGATCGCGAATCCGAAACGGCGCCGGCGGATTCCATTCGGTGGCAGGGGCGGCGGGTTCCTGCGACCACGAGGGCGATGACCAAAAGACCACCATAAAGACGGCGCAGGCGACGGCAACCCCACCCTGGCGCCGACGCCACGGCGGACGGTCTTCAGGCGCCCGGGGGCCCGAAGCTGCCTTCCTTTGCGTGCCGCGCATGATCTGCC
>JAOZUP010000353.1 GCA_029938595.1 Thermoanaerobaculales bacterium
GCCCGTCGCTCGGCACTCAGCATCGGACCCCAGTCGCGGCCCGACACCGCAACCGCCAGGGTGGTGATGAGCGCGAAGATTGGGTAGAAGGCGAACGGAATGGAGGCGATGAAGATCGAAAAGGGATTGAGCTCCGACCCGGATTTAACCAGCGCATCGCCGACCAGCGACACCTGGTACCCGATCCAGGTGGAAACCAATGCCACGCACGCAACCGGAGCGGCGGTGGAATCAACCAGAAAGGCAAGCTTTTCCCGGCTCACCCGGTGACGATCGGTCACCGGGCGCATAGTGTTGCCCACAATGAGGGTGTTGGAGTAATCGTCGAAGAAGATCAACACCCCCATCACCCACGTCACGATTTGGGCCCGCCGCGGCGTTGTCGCCAGCGGTTCGAGGGCGCGAACCACACCGACGGTTCCGCCGCTCCTGCTCATCACACCGACCATGCCGCCCAGTAGCATCGAGAAAACAATGATGCTCATGTGGTCCGGTTCGATGAGGGCATCACGGACATTGGTATCGATGAGGCGCAGAAAACCGGCGGCCGGGTTGCCGCCGGCCACCATGGTGGTCCCGATCCACACCCCCATGAAGAGAGCAATGAGGACATCGTGGAAGGCGAGCGCAAGGAGAATCGCCACCAGCGGCGGCAGCAGACTCCACCATGAGCCAACCGCAGCGCCGCCGCTCGGAAGCAGGGCCATCGCAAACAGAAGGGCGATCAGAACTGCGGTCGTCTTCAGCCACTGAGGCACGCGGGGAGGGTAGCACGGAGGGAGAGTTAGGAATTAGGAATTAGGAATGCCGACACGGATTTCGAATTTCGGATTTCGGATTTCGGATTTGCCGCCCCCCAGCGTGAATCCTCCGCCGGGAACCCACAGTCGGCGTGGCGCTGTTGCGTAAGGCCTCATCGCGAGGTCCGCGAGGCGCCACACCTACGGGTGCCTCTCTTTACTCGTCACAAACACCGCTTCCAGCACCGTCGACGCACCACAATCAGCCCAATAAAATAATCACTCCCTCCCCTCGGAAAGTCGCGGCGGGCCCGGCCCGACGTGGCTTTCCGAGGGCGGGTGGGCGGGGGGCGGGGGCGGGGAAAATGGAGTTCGAGGGCGTCGGCCCGCTCGAATGTAGCCCGCCGGCGCGCCGCAGGCGCGCAGCGTTGGAGGATGGTGGGACCGAGGAACACTTGTGTTCCGAGGGCACGCCTTCCGAGAACGCGTGGCCGCGGGCGAAGACCGCGGACGGCGGGCGGGCACGGAGACTGGGAAGGAGACGGGCGTCGAAGCGGCGGTGTTCGATATGATGTGGCGGTGGCGATCATTGACGACGACGCGCTGGTTCTGGACCATCATCCCTTTCGCGACCGCCACCTTGTGGTCGCCGTGCTCACTCGCCGCAACGGGGTTCAGCGGGGAGTCCTGCGCCGCGCGCGCGGCGGCAAGGCGCCACCCGCCGGCGCTGCCCAAATCCTGTCGCGGGTCCAGGTCAGTCTGTATCAGAAACAGAGCGCCGAGCTCGCCACCTTTCGCCACATCGATCTGGTGACCAGCTCCTACCCTCTTGCAAGCGATCTCCAGAGGTCGGCGGCAGCAGCGGTGGTCGCAGAACTTCTGCTCACATTCTGCCCGCCGGGTGAGGAGGCCGAGCGCATGTTTCGGCTCGGCGGCGCGGCGCTCGACAGTCTTCTCGGGGGGACTGATGCGGGCCTGGTCGTGGCCTACTCCGAGTTCTGGGCTCTGGTCCTCGGCGGGGTCTTCCCGTCAGAAAAAATGATCGGCGAGGCCCTCACGGAGCAGGATGTCGAGTTCCTTGCCGCCTGCCGCCGTAGGCCCGTCACCGAAGTCTCGGATCCGGTTCCACCGGGGGTCGCGGTCTGGCTCGACCGCCGCGCTCGCGAGGCGGCCGAACAACCTCTGCGTGCACTTTCATTTCTTCGCGAGCTAGGACCTTCGTGATCCGGCATCGCCACCACGGGCTCTTCGCGGTGAATTCGAAGGGACTGGCGGAAGTGCCCGGAACGATGGCGACACCGTGGCCGGGGCGATCCGGACCGCGCCCCATCCGGCACCTCCAAATTCCGGAAAACTGAGGTTCCGGCGCATCCTCCAGAGATGGGGAATCGTTGACAGATTCCGCACCTCCATGGTACATAAGTTATGATAGTGGGAGACTTGCCACAGGTTGAACCGAAGCGATTTTCACCGATTGACAGTCGCACCGAGCCATCAAAAAGAGCCACCAGAGAGCGAGGGATATCCATGAGCCGCACGATTCTGCTTGCCGACGACAGCCTCACCATCCAGAAGGTCGTTGAGCTGACTTTCGCGGACACCGACTACGAGGTGGTCGCGGTCTCGAGCGGAGACGATCTCCTCCAGCGACTTCCGGAGTGCCTGCCCGATCTGGTGATCTGCGACGTGATCATGCCCGGCCGAGACGGGTACGACGTATGTCAGGAAATCAAGTCGAACGCAGATTCCCTCCACGTACCGGTCATCCTGCTCACCGGGACATTCGAGCCTTTCGACCGGGATCGCGCCCTAGCCGTGGGTTGCTCCGAGATCATCACCAAGCCCTTCGAAGCTCGAAAGTTGTTGGAGGCGGTAGACCGTCTTTCCAACACTCTGGGCGCCGCTCCACCACCCGCCACATCGACTGACGAGGCTCCTGATTCAGATGTCGAGGTCACTCCGCCACCGCCCATGGATACGCCGGAGGAAGTCGAATTCACGGGAGATGAGATGGAGCTCGACGACACCGCCGTGACCTTCGATGATGAGCAGCCGGATACCGGATTCATCGCCAGGTCGGTAGACGAAGAGGATGTCGTGATGTCCACCGAGGAGGAGTTCACCCAGGAGACACAGGATGGGCAGGAGGATTTCGAGTTCGCTCTCGACGAACCGAACGAAGAGAATGAGCCGCCGGTCCTCCCGGACGTGGCTGCGCCGCCGGATGCCGAAGTCTTCTCGGAGGAACCGTACGCCGCCGAGACATTGGTCGCAGGCGACATTTCCGAGATGGATGAGACGACCGAGGACGAGGTCTTTGTCGACCAGCAACCGACCGATCAGGCGGATGATCCGTTCCCTGCCGAGGGTGCCGATGCTGAGGTCTTTCCGGATGAAGGCCTGGAGTACGAGGAGCCGGCTGCCGAAGGTGAAGAGATCGACCACACCATGACGACCCCCATCGATGTGGAGGCTGTGATGGCGGAGGAGGCCCCGGAAGAGGAGGAGACCGACGCCGAGATCGAGGTGGAGTCGACCGAGGCGGACATATCGGACGCCGACACCCAGGACATCACCGAACAGGTCTCGCCGCCGGAACCCGCTGACGAACCCGAGCCCACCGGTCTCAGCGACGACGACGTGGACCGCATCGCGCGACGACTGCTCGAGCTGGCGAGTGATCGCATCGAGCATATCGCGTGGGACGTCATCCCCGACATGGCCGAACTCGTAGTCCGCGAGCGGGTTCGGGAAATAGAGGCCATTACGGAACGCGAGCCTTCGTGAACCCCGCGCGGCATCCTGCGGGCGGGTTCAACCCGTCCGCTCTACGTTCTTCATGAACCGCCTCAGCCGCCTCAGGGAAGGACTCGCAGCACACGTCGAGAACTTGGTGCTGTTCAAGATCACCGGATCTACCCACGCGCTGGCCAGAGCGCTGATCGCGGAGATGGATGACGAACAACAAAATCTAGGATCAACCCTGATCCTCGCCGATCGTCAAGACGGCGGCGAGGGCCGCGGCGATCGCCGATGGGAATCACCGGCCGGCGGGCTGTACATGAGTTGGCTGCGCTCCGGCCTCACGGCGGAGACTATCGCCCAGCTGCCCATGCTCGCCGCCGCCGCAGCCCACGCTGCGGTCACCGGCATAGGCGTCCCGGACGCGCGCATCAAATGGCCCAACGACATTCTCGTCGATGGCCGCAAGCTCGCTGGGTTGCTCGTGTTCGCCCGCCATGGCGAGACCAGCTGGGTCACGGTTGGCCTCGGTATCAACCTGGAAACCGCACCAATCATCGACAACGGTGACGCGCTCCTTGCAACCTCGGTTGCCGATCACGTCGCCGAGGGCGACGCCGACTCATGGCGGCATGACATCGTATGCACGTTCGTCACTGAGCTCGATCACTCGATGGCGGATCCCAAACCGACACTCGAGATTTGGCGCAGCCTGCTCATCCAACAACCCGGCGACTCAATCACAGTGCGACTCGCTTCGGGCGAGATGGTGTCCGGAACCCTGGTTGATTTCAGCGAGGAAGGATTCCTGCGCATTCGCATCAATGGCGAGGAGCGGGTCATCACCGGCGGCGACATCATCGACAGCTAGGGAAATTTCGGATTTCGGATTTGCCGTCCCCCAGCTTGAATCCTCCGCCGGGAAGCCAC
>JAOZUP010000354.1 GCA_029938595.1 Thermoanaerobaculales bacterium
ACCTACCACCTCGCCAACGTTGTCGATGATCATCTGATGGGGATCACGCACGTCATCCGGGCCGAGGAGTGGATCTCGTCCTTGCCCAAGCACATCCGGCTCTATGAAGCTTTCGGGTGGGCGCCGCCGGTCTTCTGCCACCTGCCGCTGCTGCGCAACGCCGACCGCTCGAAGATCTCGAAGCGTAAGAACCCGGTCAGTCTTGACCATTACCAACAGGCAGGAATTCTCCCCGAGGCGCTCCTCAACTATCTCGCGCTCATGGGCTGGACAATGCCCGACGAGCGCGATCAGTTCACCCTCCCGGAGTTCGTCGCCGACTTTCGCCTCGAGGACATCAGCCTGGGCGGGCCGGTCTTCGATCTCGAGAAGCTCACCTGGCTCAACGGCAAGTACATTCGAGACCTTTCGGTCGACGAGTTTCTCGAGCGGCTGCGTGGAGGAGTGCTGTCGGACAGCTACCTGCTTCGGATTCTGCCCCTGGTCCAGGAGCGCGTCGACACCCTCGCTGATTTCGTGCCCTACGCCGAGTTCTTCTTTGTCGGTGATGTCAAGTACGATCCCACCGCGCTTCCGAAGATGGTGGCGAAGAACCATACCGCGCCCCAGACCGGCAAGGCATTCCGCCTGCTCCTCGAGAATCACCTCGATCAGATTCTCGAGTGGGATGCAGAGAACATCGAGGGGGCCTTGCGTGGATTCTGCGACGAGAACGACTGGTCCCCCAAGGAGCTTTTCATGCCGGTGCGGGTGGCCCTCACTGGGCGTACCGCGACGCCGCCGCTATTCGAAACCATGGAGGTTCTCGGCAAGGCGCGCTGCCGATGGCGACTGCGGCGGGCGATCGAGACGCTTCGCGGGATGAAAACATGACGGACAACGGCGACACCGACAACGAGCGGTTGGACTTCATCCGCGAGATCGTCCGCTCCGACCGCGCGAGCGGCAGACATGCTGCGATCGTCACTCGATTTCCGCCCGAGCCCAACGGCTACCTCCATATCGGCCACGCCAAGTCGATCTGCCTCAACTTCGGGATTGCCGACGAGTTCGGCGGTCGGTGCCACCTGCGCTTTGACGACACCAACCCGGTCAAGGAGGAGACGGAGTACATCCGCTCGATCGAGGAGGACGTGCGCTGGCTGGGATTCGACTGGGGCGACAACCTTTTTCACGCCTCGGACTACTTCGAGCAGCTCTACGAGTGGGGGGAGTATCTCGTCAAGGCCGGCAACGCCTACGTGGATGATCTCAGCGCCGAAGAGATTCGGACCCATCGCGGAACCCTGACCGAACCCGGCAAGGAGAGCCCGTACCGGAATCGCGGTATCGACGAGAACCTCGAGCTCTTCCGGGCCATGCGCAACGGCAACGTCCCCGACGGCGCCCGGGTGCTGCGGGCCAAGATCGACATGGCGGCCGGCAACATCAATCTGCGGGATCCAGTCCTGTATCGGATTCTCCACGTCGACCATCCTCGGACCGGGGACGCGTGGTGCATCTACCCGACATATGATTTCGCTCACGGTCAGTCGGATGCGGTCGAGCACATCACCCACAGCCTGTGCACCCTCGAGTTCGAGGCTCATCGGCCACTCTATGACTGGCTCGTGGAGCATCTTCCGGTGCCTTCGAAGCCACGCCAGATCGAGTTCGCGCGGTTCAATCTCAGCTACACGGTGCTTTCCAAAAGGCGACTCCTGAAGCTTGTCGAAGGCGGCCACGTCAATGGTTGGGACGATCCCAGGATGCCGACCCTCTCGGGCATGCGGCGGCGCGGCTACCCGCCCGCGGCCATACGTGATTGCGCCAAGCGCTCCGGCGTCGCCAAGCGCGACAGCATGGTCGATTTGGCGTTCCTCGAACACTGCGTCCGCTCAGAGCTCAACCGCACCTCCGAGCGCCGGATGGGTGTGCTGCGGCCGCTAAAGGTGGTGATCGAAAACTTCCCGGAGAATCAGGTTGATGATCTTGAGGCCGTCAACAACCCGGAGGACGCCGGCGCCGGAACCCGCCTGGTGCCCTTCTCACGCGAGCTCTTCATCGAATCAGATGATTTCATGGAAGACCCGCCGAAGAAGTTCTTCCGTCTCGCTCCGGGACGTGAGGTGCGACTGCGTTACGCCTACTTCATAACCTGCCGCGAGGTCATTAAGAATGCGGACGGCGAAGTCGTCGAGCTGCGCTGCACCTATGATCCGGAGACCCATGGTGGCGACGCTCCCGACGGGCGTAAAGTCAAGGCGACCCTGCATTGGGTCTCTGCGCCGCACGCCGTAAGCACCGAGGTGCGGCTTTTTGACACGCTCTTCTCCAGTCCGGATCCTGGCGCCGACGGCGACATTCTCGCCGACCTCAACCCGGACTCACTCGAGGTAATCAGTGACGCCAGGCTCGAACCAAGCCTGGCCGACCTCGAGTCCGGCGAACGGGTACAGCTCGAACGTCTCGGATACTTCTGCGCCGATCCCGACACGACCCTGGAGCGTCCGGTCTTCAATCGAACCGTCACCCTCCGAGATACTTGGGCCAAAATGAAAGCGCGAGGCTGACCCGGGCCGCCAGGAGGATGCCAGGTAGCACACTTGGGCCTGCGTTTTCTGTGGGCAGGCGCCGACGTCGGCAATCTTCAGGTTTTCAACTTCGTCCCATGCCCAAGTGCGTGCCAGGCACGCTCCCGGCGCCACGCCCTTCCTGGTTCCGCCCTGCGTGCCTTCCCTAAGACCATTTTTTTGGCCCAGGGGTCCGACCCCTGGGCCAAAAAAATGGTGCCGAAGGCCGGACTCGAACCGGCACGGATCACTCCACACGGCCCTCAACCGTGCGCGTCTACCAATTCCGCCACTTCGGCATATTTTTTGATGATCAGTGTCGGCTAACCATCTCCTTTGCTTTCCTCAGCGGTCTTCTCCTCTTTGATTTCCTCCGCGATGGCTGTCTCTTCCGCGACCTCCTCGGCCAGAGCCGGTTGATCGACGGTCATTGGATCCCCCGCGTCCTCCTCGGCGATCGCCCTTTCGAGCGCATTCTCCTTCGGCTGCGAGGACTCAACCGGGGCGGTGGAGGCCACGTCCTCCATTACCGACGTCCGCTGCTTGCCCGAAAGGATCGTCAGGGTCAAACACAGGAGCACGAAGAGGATGAACGCACCCGTGGTCATGCGGTGCATGATGTTGGTGCCACCACGGGGTCCGAACGAGGTCTGGCTGCCGCCGCCACCAAAAGCGCCGGCGAGATCCGCCCCCTTGCCCTGCTGCAGGAGCACCACCATAACCAGGAAAAGACACACCAGGACATACAGAATTACCAGAAGAACAGTCACGATTCATCTCCGTTGGCGCAGTCCGCCGCAGCGCGGATAATAGCGGAAAATGGTTGTACGTCAAGGCTTGCACCGCCGATGAGGCCGCCATCGACGTCTGCCAACCCTAACAGCTCATGGGCGTTGGCCGGTTTGAGGCTGCCACCGTACAGGATTCGCAAGCTCTCGGCGGCATCACCCCCGAAGAGCTTGGCAAGGCGCAATCGGACGAACGCATGGGCCTCCTGGGCCTGTGTGGGTGTTGCCGTGCGGCCGGTGCCGATCGCCCACACAGGCTCGTAGGCAAGGACAAGGTGGCTGGGATCGAGCACGCCGAGATTCGCTGTCTGACGCTCGAGGATTGCAAAGGTGTCACCGCCGTCTCGCTCATCGAGCGTCTCGCCGATGCAGTAGATGACCTCGAGGCCGGCTACCTGGGCGGCACGGGCGCGGGCCAGGGCCGACTCGTCCGTCTCACCGAAAAGGGTCCGCCGCTCGGAGTGTCCGACGATCACCGAGCCAACGCCGATCTCGGTCAGCATCTGAGCCGCCACCTCGGCGGTAAAGGCGCCAGATGACTCCCAGTGCACGTTCTGCGCGCCGAGGCCGATCTCAGAACCGGTCAGGATCATCGCCGCGGCCGGCAATGCCACGAATGTCGGACAGCAGACTACGTCGACGCCGGGAGGAAGATCCTCCGCGAGAAGGTCTTCGAGAAAGGCGCCGGTCTCCGCCACGGTCTTGTGCATCTTCCAGTTGCCGGCGATCAGAGGTCTTCGCATGATCTCACTCCTCCAGAGCCACGATGGCGGGTAGAGCCTCGCCGGTGATGAACTCGAGCGATGCACCGCCACCGGTAGAGACGTGGTCCATGTCGTCGATCACGCCCGCGCGGCGGATCGCCATCACCGACTCACCGCCGCCGACCACCGAAAAGGCCTGACTCGCAGCCAACGCCTCGGCCACGGCCAAAGTACCGCCGGCGAAATCGGGAACCTCAAAGACACCCATCGGCCCGTTCCAGAAAACGGTCTGCGCGGCGGCCAGCACCTCCGCGTAGCGAGCGCGTGCCTGGGGTCCGATATCGACCACCATGAGATCGGTGGG
>JAOZUP010000355.1 GCA_029938595.1 Thermoanaerobaculales bacterium
TCGGAGATCGGCGCGGAGATCTAGCACATCTGGACGGGCATTCGGCCTGTGGCTGGCGTCAGGTCGTGATTCGGGCTGGTGTAGTTGCGTACTTGGTCACCTACTACTCCACGTGCTACTTGGCCACCTGGCAGCGGCTCCTGATCTGAGCGTGGCGGGCACGCCGTGCCCGCCCCGCGCCGCCTGCGGGCTCGAGATGTGGGTGGCCAACCAGGACAACCACCAGCGTTTGATTTCGAACGGGCCGATGGTGGGGAACAGGGCAACCCCACGCGCTCTAACGGGGTTCGGAACCACCAGGTAGTAACCGTCCTTTTCGGGCGCGAGCTGCGCCGAGTCCGATGCCCTCTGTACCGCTTTGTTCCGGCGCACGATCTCTCTACGGCCTCGATTGAAACGGCGGTCGACAGAAGATCCGATTCCTCTCATGGAGGGCCATGCACCATGGTCGCGCACCAGGTACACCCGCGCGCCCGGTTGTTCCACCGCCGCCACTCGAACAGGTTCGCCGCGAGCGCGAAAGAGCCCCTGGAGCTGATCAGCACCCAGGCGATCCCGTCGGTCCGAGATAACGGGCACCGCAGTCAGCTCCGTCGCCACCTGGCTTCCATAGGCGCCCCCGAAGGTGACGTCGCTGCGGGCGGTGAGCCCGCCCGGATAGTGTGCCTCGGCACTGATGATGTGCACCTGCCCACGATCGTGCTCGGGCAGCGGGAATCGGCCGTCTCCACTGGATAGGAGCGCCCGCCCGTCGAAATTCACGAAAACCGCCAGCGGTTCGAGTCGCTCGGAGCTCTCGGTGATGACCCGCAGCTGCTCCGGGGCGTCCGAGCTCGCAGCCTCGAGTACTATCTCCACCTCGGCGCCGGGCCGCGGCAAGTTGACAAATTGCCGGGCGCGCCCGGTCTCGATGCCGTCTGCATCATAGGCCACGGCGACGAGCTCGTGGGGGCGCGGCCTCTCTCCGAAATCACAGGGGACGCTCCAAGCCGGGGCGGTGGCGATGCCGACTTTCCGGCCGTCGAGGACGATCTCCACCGAGACCACCAATGGATCCGGCGACACCTCCACGTGGTGGACACCGGTCATCAACCACAGGAAGAGGGAAAGGAAGGTCACCATCGAATGTCTGCGCTTTCGTCACACCTCGCGCTTGAATCTTACGTCGACCACACTCCTGAGGTTACACCGTGAAACCGTGAAATGTTTGACAGCAGGGGAGGTCTCTCCGTACTGTGGATAACCACTCGGTGGAAGTGGAAGACTGGAACCCAAGATGAGCGACCACATGCCGATCTGGCGCCAGTTCCCGCAGTCGTTCTGGACCGCCAATGTCATGGAGATCTTCGAACGCATGGGTTGGTACGGTTTCTATGCCGTCTCCACCCTCTACCTCACCAACTCGGTGGCCGACGGCGGGCTCGGCTTCAGCTCCACGGACAGGGGCGTCATCCAGGGTATCGCCACCTTTTTCCTCTATCTCTTCCCGGCCGTCTTCGGTGCCCTCGCCGACCGCTACGGCTACAAACGGATCTTCCTCGCGTCGGTCGTCGTGATGGCCCCGGCCTACATCCTACTAGCCGCACCACGCACATTTGGGGGTTTCCTCGCGGTCTACTTCCTGGTCGCGGTCGGCCATGGAATGTTCAAACCGGTCGTGATCTCGACGGTGGTCAAGGCGACCACCGAGAAGACCAGCTCCATGGGATTCGGCATCTTCTACATGATGGTCAACATTGGCGGATTCATAGGTCCAATTGTCGCCGGCGTCGTGCGGGGATGGGATTGGAAATACGTCTTCTGGGCGTCGGCGGGATGGATCGTCGTCATGGGAGTCACCTGCCTCGTCCTCTATCGGGAGCCGCCGCGCGACGCCGAGGCCGAAAGCCAACGCAGTCTCACCGAGGTTTTCTCGGGCATGATCGGGGTGGTCGGCAACGGCAGATTCTTCCTTCTCGTAGTTGGCCTCCTCGTCATGCTGGTGATGGGCTCCAAGTGGTGGAGCTTCGGCCATGTCGCGATAGTCGCCGCCGCATGGCTCGGCCTCAACCTGCTCGGTGACGTGGCGCTTCGCGCCGCGGGCCGGGACGAAACCGCTCCATGGCCGCTGCAGCCGATGCGGGTCGGCGAGGGCCGGTACATGGTCTTCCTGCTGCTGATGGCCGGCTTCTGGACATCGTTCAACCAGATCTTCATGACTCTGCCCGAGTACATCCGCGATTACGTGGACACCTCCGATTTGATCGCCGGGCTGAGCGTAGTGGCGGGCTGGGTCGGAACCGATATTTCCAATTGGAGCCGGGCCCTGTTCGAAAACGGCCAGCTCAAGCCTGAGTACATCATCAACCTCAACGCCTTCGGTATCATCTGCTTCCAGGTCCTCATCTCCTACATCGTGCGCCGCCGGTCGCCGTTGACCAGTATCATCCTTGGGGTCGCGGTTACTGTCGTCAGCTTCCTCGTCTACCTCATTGCCCCCACTGGATGGGTCGTCGTGGCAGCGGTGCTGGTCTTTTCGGTCGGCGAGATGCTGGCCAGCCCACGCTCGAAAGAATATGCAGGGAGGATTGCGCCACCGGAAAAGGTCGGCATGTACATGGGATATTTCTACTGGTGTGTGGCGCTCGGAAATCTTTTTGGAGGGCTCCTCTCGGGCGTCACCTATCAGTACTTTGGACCGCAGGGCGTCGACCGGCCGGGTACCATGTGGGTGCTCTTTGCGGTTCTTGCCGCCACGACCGCCATCGGCCTGGTCCTGTATAACCGAGTCGTTGCGCCGCCGCGCGCCGCTGGAGACCTCTCATGAAGATGATCTTGAAAAGGCTCGTCGTGCTCCTCGTTGTGGCTGCCGCGGCCTGGTGGTTGTGGTCGAATCGCGACCGCATCGCTGTCCTGTCCAACAACAACGTCAGGATCCAGGGCGATTGGCATCCGGTCGAAATGGAGTTCAACGAACCGGACACCTACACCTTCACCGAACACATCATTTCCAAGAACGAGTTCGAGTGGGGTACCTACGTCTTTCGAACAAGCACCCGAATCGAGGTCACGGTCCGCAACCAGAGCACGACCTATGAGCTAGAGTTCCCGGACGATGAAAACATGGTCTGGCTGGTGCGCTCCAAAGAAGGCAAACTGGTCCCCAGCCTCCGCTGGCGGAGGTAAGCCTTACAATTGATCTGTGGGGGGCGCCGGCAAAATCACTTTAATTACCGGTGGCTTGCCGGTGCTGGCGGCCTGGCTGGCCGGACTATTGGGGCTGACCGAGGTCCACCGACCGGTGGTCGACGTCCTCGCCGAGGTCTTGGCAGTGCTGCTGGTGGTTCTCGCGTGGAGGTATCGTCGCGGCCGTCTCGCAGTCGCGGCGCTGGCGATCGCGGTGGCTAACTTCCTCATCCGAGGTCCCCTCTCCCTGGCCCACGCCGAACCCGGCGTTACCGCTCTCGCTCTCGTCCTCCCGGTCTGTCTCGCACTCCTGGCACTGCTGCCGGAGCAACCGATCGGCCATCCGTTGATGACAGGTCTCATGGGCGGCGTGGTAATTCTCGGCTGGCTTGCTCTCGCCCTCTCGACCTCTGCCGGAGAAGCCTCGGGTCCGGGGTTTTTCGGCCCACTGAGCGATCTCCTGGCCGCTCCCGACCTCGCTCGTCTGGTGTTCCTCATTGCCGGCGCATTCATCGCCCTTGCTTTCGCCGCCCGTCGTGGCACGTTTGAGGGGTCGCTCCTCTGGGTGACGGCCGCATCGGCGCTCGCCCTACTCGACGTCCGCAGCCCTCACGCTCCCACCCTTGCGTTCACCGCCGCACAACTCGTTCTTCTGCTCGGTCTCATCGAGGACTCCTACCGGCTCGCATACCATGACGAACTCACCGGGCTACCAGGCCGCCGCGCTCTCGAGGAGGCGCTACGAACGCTCGTCGGCGACTACGCCATCGCCATGGTCGACGTGGATCGGTTCAAACGCTTCAACGACCGCCACGGCCACGGCGCCGGTGATCAGGCCCTGCGGATGGTCGCCACCGAACTGCAGGGGGTCGGAGGAGGCGGCAAGGCCTACCGGTATGGTGGCGAGGAATTCGCCATCCTCTTCCCCGGTTCAACAGCGGCTGCGGCCCGTCAATCGCTCGAGGAGGTTCGCGCTGCGATTGCCAGCAGAAAATTTGCCATCCGCGGACCCGACCGTCCCCGCAAGAAACCCGATTCACCGCGCAAGAAGTCGAGACCCTCCCGCACAATCAGCGTCTCCGTCAGCATCGGACTCGCGGGGCCGAACCCAAAACGCGCCACCGCTGACGCAGTCCTCCGCGCCGCCGACCGCGCCCTCTACCGGGCGAAGAAGGAAGGCCGCAACCGGCTCGTGGCGGTCGG
>JAOZUP010000356.1 GCA_029938595.1 Thermoanaerobaculales bacterium
GAAGCTTGTGGTGCGGGCGTCCCGCCTGCACATTCCGGCGTTTTTTGGAAGAAATGAGATTGGCACGCATTCATCACTTGACTGTGCGCGACCCGGAACACATATTGAATCAAGTGATCAAGAATCAAGAAAAGGAGAGGGAAATGCACATTCAGATGATCAATTTTCAGCTGTCTGGTGTGACCGAGGGGGAGTACGCCGCGCTCTGCGACGAGCTTGCACCGATTTTCGCCGCCGTGCCCGGGTTGGTCCGAAAGGTGTGGCTCGCGAACTCAGACACCGGAATCTATGGAGGCGTCTACGTGTGGCGAGATCGGCAGGCGATGGAAGACTTCACAAAGACCGAGCTGTTTGATTCCGTCGAGAATCACCCGGCTCTCACCAACATCACTTCCAAAGATTTCGGAGTGCTCGAAGGGCCGACAGCGGTGACTCGAGGATCGATCTAAGCGCTTAGAAAACGGGCGTTCCGAGGGATCAGTGCCACTCGTGTTGAAATCAGACGAGAACGCCCTTCTTCGCCAGTGACCAGGAATACACGACCAGGAAGATGGAAACCATCCAGATGATGATAGAAAAGACCATCGCGCCCGAACCCATGATCTCGGCGCCGTTTGTCATTCCGAAGTTGTAGATCGTCGTCACGACCATCCCTGCAATCGACACGACGAACGCCCACACCGACCACTTCCGGCGAAGGAGGAGCCCGACCGAGCCGGCCAGGGCACCCCACACGCCGAACGCCCAGGCCGCGACCACCCACGCCGGAAATCCGTAGAAGTACGCCAGCTGCTCCTCGCTGAACTGGCTCATATAGAAATCGAGCTGAAGTTTGGTGGCCAGGTAGTCGAACGCTCCCATCATGGTCCACAGAAGTGCCAGCACACCGATGATCCACAGATGGACCGGTGTGCGAGGGCGAGCGCCGTTTTCGTTCGGATATTCCACGACCATTGAGGCCTCCCTTTCGAATTTGAATGTGGCGATTACGATACCACGTCTCAGCCGGTGACCCGCAAATCTCACTACCTCGCTTCTGCGGCCCGTGAAATGCCGCAATTGAGATACTATCGGATGGGGTATTTGTAGTGTCACTGATCATGGCGGGAGAATCCGAAACCGAAAATTTTGAAGCGCCCCGGCTGCTGGAAACCCTCACCCGGTTGAAGGAAATTCGGCGGAGGTACGCCTCTGAAGCCGACGACGGAAAAAATTCCAGCTTGGCGGAGGACCGCCTCGATTCGATCATCTCAGACCTGGATGGATGGCTGAAGCCAGGCGGCAGACCAATCGAATTCGGTGAGCTCGATTTGCGATTGGCAGCGGTTGAGGAGATGTTTGAAGCCACCGGTTTCCCGGGCTACGCGCACATCATTGGCAGCGTTCGAAATACCCTTCTGACACCGGCCGAGGACTCAGACGGAGAGGAAGAACCGCCTCCACCACAGCGGTACAAACCGCCACCCGCCTCCGTTGCCACTCGATCCACACCGGACGCCGATTTGGATGAATGGGAGATCAGGGCCGCAGCGGAAAGCAAAATGAGACGCCGGGGGTGGCCGATGTGGCCGTTGCTTGTCGGCTGTTTGGCCGCCGGTGCCGCCCTTCTGTTCTTCTGGCCGGGCGAGGTTGGGCTTGATCTCCGAGGCCGGACCAACCAGGTCGTTACCGCGGCGGCGGAAGTTGTCGAACAGACCGTCGCGCCCGCCCCGACATCGGCCCCCATTCCGTCCAGAATGGAGGAAGCGTTGGAGGTCCCCGAAGACACTCTGGCGGAGGTGAGGCGCCAAATCAGCCTCGCGAAGGACGCGTTGCACAACGGAAATCTGCATTTGGCCCTGCAACACTTCACCTCCGCGGCATCCACCGATCGCCATCATCACCTCGTGATCGATATGGCCGGGTCCTTGATCGACGCACTGTTGATGGAGGCCGATGCTGCCTTCGACGACAGCGAATGGGAGCTCGCCTCCAACCGGGTCGACAGTGCGCGGCATATCGCACGGGGTCTCTATCTCGATTCTTCAGCGATCGACCAAACCGCCGAGAAACATGCGGCCATGACCCGCTTCGAAGACGTCACACCGGAAGACCGAGACGGATTCCGCCGGGCAGTGGGGCATTCGGTACGGGTCACGCTGACAAACGGGGACGTGCGATCCGGCAGGCTCGAGGCATTCGAGGACGACACCCTCGTGCTCGAGATTCACTCCGGAGTCGAAGGCGGAGGGGTGCAGTTTCTAAAAAAGATCCCTTTGGCGGCGGTCTTCGAACTACGAATATTCGACGCCGAGAGCCCATCGGAAACGGTTCTGGAGCCCTAATCTAGAAGGGAGGGGATAAACCCCTCCCCTACAAACAGAACCGTAGGGGCGGGGTTTATCCTCGCCCGCATGTCGCCTGCGAGAGCTCTCCTTTAGGACCGATCAGTCCCGAACACCCGCCGGTCCCGGCAGCACGCCAACGTGGATCACCGATTGATGATCGGCCGAGACGTAGACGCGATGGGTCGCCTTGACGAAGTCCTTTTCATCGGCCTCGAAGATGTTGGGAACAAAGGTCTGCGGATTGCGGTCAAAGAATGGGAAGAGCGAGCTCTGGATCTGGATCATGATGCGGTGGCCCTTCTTGAAGGTGTGGAGCACGGCCTGGAGAGGCACGACGACCCGGGTCGGCTCGCCGGGCACGAAGGCCTCGGGCCGGTCATAGCTGTTGCGGTACCGGCCTCGGAAGATCTCCGACCGAACCAGGCGCTGGGTACCGCCAAGGTCCTCTTCGTCGGACTCGGGGTCATACCCTTCGAGCCGGCCGGGGAACTCGTCGACTAATTTGACCACCCAGTCGGC
The DNA here is from genome assembly GCA_029938595.1 of Thermoanaerobaculales bacterium. Classification (GTDB taxonomy): domain Bacteria; phylum Acidobacteriota; class Thermoanaerobaculia; order Thermoanaerobaculales; family Sulfomarinibacteraceae; genus Sulfomarinibacter. Next base: position 2,847 of record JAOZUP010000356.1, read on the forward strand.
ATCGGTCCCCGTCGTCGATACCCACAGCTCGGCCTCCAGCGGCCCCGCCACCGTCAGATCCTCGGCCAGGGGCTCCGACCTGAAGACCAGAACATCGGGACGCCTCGAGGCAAAGCGCTGGTCCTCGGTCATGTAGGCCTTGTTGTAGCGGGTCGTGATCTCGGCGGTGTGGGGCACCGGCTTGGCCGGATCGCTGACGAACTCACTGAAGGCCTCACCCTTGGCCAAAGCGGGCTCCCACTCGAGACGGCCCCCCTCTCCCAGGTACAGGGTCGATTTTGCCAGCGAGGCCGGAGGCCACTGGTCAAACGAGCGCCACCGGTTGGCGCCGGTTTCGAAGACCATGGCTTCCGGAAGACCCGGAGATTCCCCACCCTTGAGATAGTGCCGGAAAAAGGGCACGAGCACGCGCTCGCGGAAATCAGCGCCGGTTGCATAGCCGAAGTCGGCGCCACCCAGCGTCCGGCCGCCGGAGCGGAGCCACGCGCCGTGAGACCAGGGGCCCATGACGATGGTGTTTTCGATGCCCGGGTTCTTTTCCTCGATGCTCGAGTAGGTGTGCCAGGCGCCGTAAAGATCCTCGGCATCGAAGAGACCGCCGACCGTCAGCACCGCACAACTGACGTGCCTCAGGTGTGGCAGGATGTCCCGCGCCTTCCAGAATTCATCACGGTCCGGGTGGGCGACCATCGCATCCCAGAAGGGGATCTCATGGTGGAAGTAGCGCTCGTTGACGTTGCTCAGCGGCCCCAGATCCAAAAAGAACTGATAGCCATCCGGCGTTTCGTGGTCAAATCTCTCGGGCCACTGGGTCGTCAGCCCCTCTCGGACAACGCCAAACATGGAGAAGAAATTGAAGGTCATGTTGAGGCTGAAGGCGCCGTGGTGGTGCATGTCGTCGAAGTACCAGTCGGCGATCGGCGCCGAGGGCATCGCGGCCTTGATTGCGGGGTGGGTGTCGATGATGCCGGACGAGGTGAAAAAGCCCAGGTAGGAGTTGCCCCAGATGCCGACGTTGCCGTCGTTGTGTTTGATGTGCGACACCAGCCACTCGACCGTGTCATACGTATCGGTGCTCTCGTCGATGTCCTTTGGACCGTTCTTTTCCTCCCGGTGGGGCCGCATGTTGACGAACTGCCCCTCGGACAAGAAGCGCCCGCGGACGTCCTGCTCGACAAAGATGAATCCCTCACGGACCATCTCTTCCGGCAGGAGAAACGACTCCGGATAGCGATCGACCCCGTAAGGGCCGACGCTGTAGGGCGACCGGGTCAAAAGAATCGGGTACGTCCGTTGATCAGAGGCGTCATTCGGGACATAGGCCAGGGTGAACAGCTCGACACCGTCCCGCATCGGGATCCGGTACTCGAACTTGGTGTAGTGAGCCCGGATGTACTCGGCAACATCCCCATCTTCAGACGCGGCCGGACTGTTAGCAAGGACGAAGATCGAGAGAACGGCAACCAACGGGGAGATACGACGCATGAGCCCTCCAGGGGCCTATGCTAACTCGGATG
>JAOZUP010000357.1 GCA_029938595.1 Thermoanaerobaculales bacterium
TGCTCGACGAGATCGAGAAGGCCCACCCCGACGTCTTCAACGTGCTTCTGCAGCTGCTTGACGAGGGCCGGCTGACCGACGGCAAGGGCCGCACGGTGGACTTTCGTAACACCGTGGTCATCATGACCTCCAACGTTGGGTCGAGGGCGATCCAGGACGTGCCGGTATCGGAACCCGAGCGCATGGAGACGCTGGTCGAGGCCGAGCTCAAGAAGCACTTCCGACCGGAGTTTCTCAACCGCATCGACGATGTACTGATCTTCCACCGCCTTACCAAGGAGGACGTGGAGCAGATCGTCCACATCCAGCTCGCCAACCTCAACCGCCTGCTGGCAGACCAGGGTCTCGAGATCGAGGCCACCGAGGAGGCCGCCCGGCTGCTGGCCCATGAAGGCTTTGACCCCGATTTCGGCGCCCGGCCGTTGAAGCGCACCATTCAGCGCCTGGTCCAGGACCCGCTCGCCACCATGGTGCTCGCGGGCGAGGTCACACCCGGCACCCGAATTCTGCTCGGCGTCGGCGACGGCCAGCTCGTGCTCCGCACCATCGCCGCAGAGACCGAAACGGAGGAGGAGGACAGCAGTTCTTAGTTCTCAGTTTTGAGTTTTTAGTTTTGAGTTATTAGTCCCCGTCCGCCCCAGGGTTCCCCTGGGTGGGCGGGCTATTTGTAATATGCCAGGTACCTCCGGTGGACGCGCCCTTGCCTCGCAGATCGTGATACTGGCGGGGTGAGTTACGGCGCTCGAAAGGCGTCCGGAACTCAAAACTAAAAACTAAGAACTCAAAACTGATTCCGGGGGTTGGATGAGAATTCCTAATTCCTAATTCCTAATTCCTAATTCACTAGGCTACACTGCCGAGTATGGTGTCGATCGAGCGTATGCGGGCCGACGCGTTGGCTGCTTTCGAGGCCGCGGTCGATGCAGCGCGACCGGAGAACCTCATGCCCGCACAGATCAGCCGATCCGGTGACAAGGTGTCAGTTTGCGGTGAGACGCTTCCTGAAGCCTCGGGTCGTCATGTCGTGATGTCCATCGGCAAGGCCGCGCCGGGGCTCACTGCCGCCTGGCTGACCTCGGTGCCGGGTTGGGCTGACGAGATCCTCGTGCTGACCCCGCATGGCGTTCCAGTACCGGCCGAGGTCAAGGCCCGAGCCACCATCCTCCGCGGCGCCCACCCCTACCCCAACGCCGACGGCGAGGCCTCCACCCGCCGTCTGCTCGAAATCGCCGAAGGCCTCGGCGAGGACGATGTTCTGATCGTGCTGCTTTCGGGCGGCGGCTCGGCGCTGATGGCGGCGGCCGAGGAGAGTCTCGAGCTCGACGATGTCCACGCGACCACCAAGGCCCTGCTCAAGGCGGGCGCAGCGATCAACGACGTCAACACGGTGCGGCGGCAGTTGCTGGCGGCCGCGGGCGGCGGGCTCGGCCGTGCCGCTCACCCGGCGCCCGTGCGAACTCTGATTATCTCCGACGTACTCGGAGACCCCCTGGCCGATATCGCCTCCGGCCCCACCGTGCCCTCGAGCACGGACGCTAACGACGCGCTCGCAGTGCTCGACCGCTTTGGCCTTCGCGAGAGTGTCCCCGAGGCGGTCATCGAATATTTGAACGCCGCCGCCGGTCGGGTCATCGACGACTCCGCCTGGGCCGCCATCGCCTCGACGTACGTTATCGGCAACAACCAAACCGCGGCCGACGCGGCCGACGCCGAGCTCGCCGCACGTGATTATGACGTCGAGGTGGTGGCGCACTATCTCGAGGGCGAGGCTTCAGACCGCGGTCGCGAACTCGGCATCGCCGGCCGCACCAGGGAATCACGCGCACCCACGGGCGTAGTGGTGGGTGGCGAAACCACGGTCACCGTCCGCGGAGGAGGCCGCGGCGGCCGCAACCAGGAACTCGCGTTGGCCGCCGCCATCGAGATCGACGGCGCAAACAACGTCGTCGTCCTCGCCGGCGGCACCGACGGAATCGACGGTTTCTCGGACAACGCGGGAGCGATCGTCGATTCAACAACGATTAGTCGTCTTCGCCGGGCCGGCATCGACCCCGTGGGGTCGCTCGCCGACAACGACAGCGCCACCGCGCTCGATGCGGTCGGCGACTCTATTCGAACCGGGCCGACCGGCACCAATGTCTGTGACGTGACCTTGGTGCTCACGGCCCCGACAAACCAGTAACGGAAGGATCAGACCATGGAAAACCAAGGACCACGAACGATCGACATCGGCGACTTTCGACCCGGAAAACCGCCGACCAAGTTGATCCTCATCGGCGCGCTGTTCCTGATCGGCGCGCTGGCGCTGTTCAGCACGATCTTCACCATCCAACCGGAGGAGGTGGGCATCGTGCTGCGATTCGGCAAGTACATCCGTACCGCCGATCCCGGGCTCAACTTCAAGCTGCCGGCGCCCATGGAGAAGGTGCTCAAGGTGCCGGTGCAGCGGCAGCTCAAACAGGAGTTCGGCTTTCAAACCGTGGAGGCCGGGGTCAAGACGCGCTACTCCGATCGCAACTTTGACGGCGAATCGCTGATGCTCACCGGCGACCTCAACGTGGTGGTGGTGGAGTGGATCGCCCAGTACCGGGTCGCAGACCCATACAAATACCTCTTCAAGGTCCGCAACGTGACCAAGACCTTCCGCGACATGAACGAGGCGGTGATGCGGGCGGTGGTAGGCGACCGCTCGGTTGACGAGGTCATCACCATCGGCCGGTTGGAGGTCGAGGACCAGGTCAAGATCGAGCTCCAGGAGCTGTGCAACCAGTACGAGACCGGGATCCAGGTGGAGCAGATCGTGCTCCGTAGCGTGGATCCGCCCGACCAGGTGAAGCCGTCCTTTAATGAGGTCAACCAGGCCGAGCAGGAGCGTGAGCGGGCGATCAACGAAGCCCGCGGCGAGTACAACAAGGTAATTCCCAGGGCGCGCGGCGAGGCCGACCAGCTCATCGAGCAGGCCGAAGGTTACGCCATCGACCGGGTCAACCGAGCCAAGGGCGATGCCTCCCTCTTCGACGAGGTTTTCGTAGCCTACCGGCGCGCACCCGAGGTCACCAGGCGACGCATCTTCCTCGAGACGATGGAGACGATTTACCCGGCCATGCAGCGCAAGATACTGCTCGACAACGGCCTGCAGGGGGTGCTGCCCCTCCTCCAGCTCGACGGGGCGGAGGTGAAGAAATGAAACAGGTCTCCATTTTTGCAGTTCTCGTCATCGTCCTGCTCATCGTCGCGGCCCTCGGCGGCGCCTTCTACACGGTCGAGGAGTGGCAGCAGGTCATCATCACCCAATTCGGGAGGCCCGTCGGCGACCCCGTGACCACCCCGGGCCTCAAGATCAAGACACCCTTCGTGCAGACGGCCAACTTCTTCGAAAAGCGGTTCCTCGAGTGGGACGGTGACCCGAACCAGGTCACTACCAAGGACAAACGTTTTATCTGGGTCGACACCTACGCCCGCTGGCGGATCTCCGACCCCCTCCTCTTTTTCCAGCGGCTGACCAACGAGCGCGGCGCCCAGTCCCGCCTCGATGACATCCTCAACGGCGAGACCAGGACCACCATCGCCAAGCACGACCTCATCGAGCTCGTGCGCAGCACCAACCGCGAGTTCATCTCCTCGACCGGAGCAACCGATATGGAAGAGGAGGAGGAGATCATCTACGGAAGATCGATCCTCCAGGCCGAGGTATTGGAGACCGCGAAGAAGAGGATCGCCGAGGCCGATCTCGGGATCGAGCTCCTCGACTTCCAGTTCAAACGGATCAACTACGTCGAGCAGGTTCGGACCGACGTCTATGCACGGATGATTTCGGAACGCCAGCGCATCGCCTCGGAGTACCGCTCGGAAGGCGCCGGCGAGGCAGCCCGCATCATCGGCAGCAAGGACCGCGACCTCAAGGAGATCACCTCGGTGGCCTACCGCAAGGCGCAGGAGATCAAGGGCAGGGCCGACGCCGAGGCGGCCAACATCTACGCCGCGGCCTATAACCGCGACCCCGATTTTTACCGCTTCCTCAAGACCATGGAGGTCTACACCCGGACCATGGACAAGAACACGATTCTGCTGCTCTCCACCGATGGGGAGTTCCTGAGGTACCTCGAGCGTGATCGGTGAGGATTTGAATTAGGAGTTAGGAATTAGGAATGCCGACCATCCCCCCCGGTCTTTCGAGGCCGGGGGGTCTTTTTATTTCGGATTTCGGATTTCGGATTTTCCGTCCCCAATCTGCATCTTCCTCCCGGAGCCCTCAGTCGGCGTGGCGCTGTTGCGGAGGGCCTCGTCGCGAGGGCGCGTTCACCGGAGGTGCCTCTATAAAGAGTCAAGCCCAAATTAGAGGAGAAATG